>SYLI01000019.1 GCA_005809105.1 Verrucomicrobiales bacterium
GATACCACGCTCTCGCCGAAGCTGGCGGCAGAACTCAAGGCCGTGGCAGCTCAGGAGGCAAAAATCGCCCAGGCGGCAAGTGTCACCCCGGTCTCGGGAACGCCCGCGAGCCCCAAGGCGGACACTCCTCAACTCTTTGAGAACGGCATTTCCGTGGCGGAAATGGCCCGCAGATGGGCCAAGGCTGGCGATCCCCGAAACGAAGCGGGGCCATCCGAAGAGGGGAGCACCTCAGCCGAAATGTCTGACGGCACGGCAATTGCTTTGACTGAGCCCAACATGGTGTTGGAGGCGAGTATCACCCAAGATTTTTCTGAAGGCCAGGGATCCGGCGACGGGCCTTGGGCTCACGGATCGCACGCGCCCACCAGCGACCACGCGCAACCGGGTCGGTTGCGTTCCGCGACCTCAACGCAGGCGCGGATTCAGGAAGTGACCGGCATGCCGGCTGAAATCCAACCCTCCAGCGGCGAGATCGCGGCACTGGGTGAGGCCGCGTTGCCGACCGTGGCACCGGCGGCCGAAGCCATGCTGGAGCGCATCTGGTCCCAGGTCACGGCATTCCGCCTTCAGGGCGCGTCGCAGTACGTGGTTGAACTGAGACCCGATGCCCAAACGCAGTTGCAACTCACCATCCAATTCGGCGCGTCGGGATTGGAGATTCAACCCCGGTTACAGCAGGGGGATCTATCCCGGATGAACGCGGCGTGGGGGGAATTGCAGGCAGGACTGGCCGAACGCGGCGTGCAGTTGCGCCCGCTGGAGTCAAGTCAGGCAAGCTCGCAGAGCGAGATGCACCATCCTTCTGGGGGTGCGCCCCAGCAGAAGGACGCGGCCTTCTCTCAGTCGTGGAGGCAGCCGGAGGATGTCGGCACCCAAGCAAGCTCAGTGGCGCCGACGTCCGGCAATGCGGCCCGCGCGATGGCGCGAAACGCCCCAGTGCCTTCGGGCAGCGGCGGCCGTTGGGAAGGGTGGGCTTAAGGAGGATTTATGATGGTCGATGCGCTAGCACTTTCCAGCCACAAACAGGTGGAACCCAACGAGCGTGTGCCCATGAAGATGCTGGGCCAAAATGAATTTCTACAGCTGCTGGTGACGCAGATGCGCAATCAGGATCCGTTGAGCCCCATGCAGGACACCGAGTTCATCGCGCAGATGGCGCAGTTCACCAGCCTGGAACAGTCGCGGCAGATGCGCGATGACATGAAGGAATTGAAGGACCGCGAGGGCTTCCAGCAGGCCGTGGGCCTGATGGGGCAGTCGGTGACGGTGAAGGTGAATGAGGAGGAAACCCTCACCGGCGTCGTCTCCGAGGTGCGTGTGAAGGGCGGCGAAGCCACCCTGCTCATCAACGACAAGAGCTACTCTTTGCAGAATGTGATTGAGGTGCATGCCAAGGATGGCGCAGCCAAAACCGAAACCCGAAAATAGACTATGATCCGTTCACTCAATACCGGCGTGCTGGGCATGCAGCAGTTCCAGACCAACCTGGACGCCATCGGCAACAACCTGGCGAACATCAACACCGTGGCGTACAAGAGCGCCCGGGTGGACTTCGCCGACACGCTCAACCAGACGCTGCGCGCGCCCACTCCCGATTCAGGCAGCGTGTCGGGCAAGACCGGCATGCAGGTGGGCAACGGCCTCATCATCACCGCCATCAAGAACTCGTTCACCCAGGGCGCCATCAAGCAGTCGGGCGTGCGCACCGACCTGGCGGTGGCGGGCGAGGGGTTCTTCCTGGTGAAGGATCCCACCACCAACGAGCTCTTTGCGACGCGCGCGGGCGACTTCCGGCTGGACAAGAACAGCTTCCTCGTCACCAACAGCGGCCAGCGCGTGCAAGGCTTAAGCAAGCAGGCGCCGGCCTACACGGATGCCGACAAGAAGGAGATTGGCGACGTCCAGCTCGACGTGGGCAAGTACATGGTGGACCGCACCGGCGTCACGATTGACTCCACCAAGGAATTGCTCACCAAGACCGCGCACGGTTTTACCACGGGAATGCAGCTTAAATTCTCAGGCACCATTCCGGCAGCAGACCCCGCCATCACCACCAGCACGGTGCTCTACTGCCGCGCGGGGGATACCGATGCCGCCAACCAGTTGACCCTTCACGCCACGGCGTCCGATGCCGCCGCGGGCACCAACGCCATCAATTTCACCGGCAGCACGGGCACGCCGCCAGTCGAGCTGACCGGCATCGCCGTGAACCCCTTCGATGAAGTGCTGACCAAGACGGCGCATGGCATGACTGATGGCATGGAGTTGAAATTTACCACCGCCCCGGGTGGAGCGGATACCGTGACCTCGTATTACGTGAAGAAGGTCTCGGCCGACACCTTCACGCTGCACACAGGGACTAGCCTGACTGCCGGCAACAAGGCGAACTTCACCCCGACCACTTACACCGGATTCAGCGCCAGCGATACCAACGATGAGATATCCCTCGCTGCTGGCCATGGTTTTGTTACGGGCGACCCCATTCAATTCAACTCGACGGTGCCGGGAGGGGTGACCACGGGCGCCACGTACTTTGTGGGCAGGAAGAATGATACCACGTTTAGCCTGCATGCCTCGCTGGCCGATGCCAACTCTGGCAGCAGTGCCGTGAATATCTCGTCCCAGTCGGGCACCTACAGCATCGACGCCATCAAGGGCACTTTCAAGGTGGCCGGTCAAAGCTACACCAGCCACACGCTGACGGGCGGTGCGAGCATCTCCTCGTTCAACATCGGCGCCGATGGCAAGGCCAACATGCTGCTCTCCGATGGCACCCAGTACGTGCGCGGCCAGGTGTTGATGCAGGTGTTCCAAAACACGCAGGCGCTGATGAAGGAAGGCAACAACGCCTACTCCAACCTGGCCACGGCCGGCGCGCTGGGAACCACGGGCGACAGCGCGTCCTCCACGCAGATCCTCGCGGGCGCTGCGGCGCCGGGATCGGCGGGATTGGGCCGCATCGAATCGGGCGCACTGGAACTGTCGAACGTTGACATGGCGCGCGAATTTGCAACCATGATAACGACGCAACGTGCGTTTCAGGCCAATGCGAGGGTCATCTCCACCAGCGATGAGATCCTCCAGGAAATGATGCAGTTGAAGCGCTAGTAGCCGATTGAACTTGTAGGGAACCGTTGACAAGGCAAAGCCATGGCTGAGAAACCCGCCCCCGCCCCCACCCAACCCGCCGCTGCGGGCGACGCCGCCGCCGGGCATGGCGCCGCCCCCGAAGGCGGTGGGGCCAAATCCTCGAAGAGTTCGCTTTTGACGCTGCTGCCGCTGGTGCTGATGCCCGTGCTCTGCGCCGGCGCCGCCTACGGGGTGAGCGTGGTGTTCCTGAAAAAAATCGAGGAGAAGCAGAAGGACATTCTGGCGAAAGTGGTGGGCGAACTGCCCAGCGCCGACGCCAAGACCGCCAAGGCCGGAGCCCACGGTGCTGCGGCCAAGGCCGACGCGCACGGTGCCGCCGATGGCCATGGCGATGCCAAGGCGGCCGACGGGCATGGTGCTCCAAAAGGCAAGGCCGGCGCCGCCGGTGCCAAGGCGGATGATCCCGACGAAGCCGTGCCGATTGTCGCGGCAGAGGGTGGGGGCCCCACCGCGGTCACGGTCAATCCCAAGGGAACCAGCGGCAAGCGGTATCTGGTGGCCGAAATCTATGTGAAGCGCCTGTCGCTTGAGGACACGGACTTCAAGGCGCGCGTGGAGAAAAAGACCAAGCAGTTGCAGGAAATCACCACGCGCGAATTGGAAAGCTACACCATCGAGGAATTGCAGAAGCCGGGCACCAAGAATCTCATTCAGGGAAAGCTCCTGGCTGATTTTAATCGCGAGCTGACCGTGCACGGATTTGCCTCACCGGTGGGGCGGGTCATCATCAGCAAGTGGATCATGCAGTAACGCCATGGCGAAGGAGAACTTCCAAGAGGCCGACATCCGGCTGTTTCGCGATCGCACCTCGCCGCTGACCGCCACGCGGGTGTTCGCTGCCGAGGCTGCGGCAAGCGCGTCCAAGGCCGAGGGCGGTTCGCCCGAAGGTGTCGTGGAGCTTCATCGCCACGGTGGCCAGCGACAGGAAGTGCCTTCGGGGAAAATTCACAGCTTCGTCAGCGGAAAGCATGGCGCACTTTCCTCGACGGAAGTTCACCGGTTTAAAAGTCAGAACGCCGCCGTGGTGCGTTCGCTCGCCGCGAGGCTGGCGCTGTTCTTGCGCATGGACCTCACGCTGGAGCAGACCTCGCTGGAGGTGGTGGACCTCAACAAGTACTCCAAGCAGTTCGAGGCGCCGCGGCACATGATCCTTTTCAAGCTGCACCCGCTGGAAAGCATCGGCGTGCTCGATGTGGCCAAGCCCTTGGCGCTGACCATCGCCGACCGGATGCTGGGTGGCAAAGCCTTCGCGGTGAACCCCGAACGTCCCATCCGCGAGGTTGAAACGGCCTTGATCGATCAGATTACGCAGATTCTGCTGCGCGAATGGTGCCGCGCCTGGAAGTTTGAGGAGACCCTGCGCGCCACGCTCATCGGGCACGAAACCAACCCGCAATTCCTGCAGATTGGCGGCGGGGAGGAAACCTACTACCACATTTCCATCGACGCCTCGATCGGCGACTGCATGGAGCAGATTCAGATGCTGCTGCCCGTGCGCGGCATGGCGCCCATCGTTCGCCATCTGGCGCTGGTCACCTCCATCAGCGCTGAAGACGAGAGCGAGGAGCACGAGCAGTTCATCCATCAACCCTGGAACCCGGCGTTTGCCAAGGTGGACGTGCATGTTGGGGCACGCTGGCCGGACATCCCGGTGGTGGCCCGCGACATGGTGGCCCTGAAGGTGGGCGACATCATCCCGCTGAATCCCGAACGCCTGGGGCAGGTGGAAATCACACTCGAAGGCAAGCCCAAGTACATCGGGCGGCTGGGAAGTCTGGACCAAAGATGCGCGGTGCAAATCGTGCAGACCCTCAATCACTGATTTATGAGTACGGCCATCGAAAATCCCCAGAACCTGGAATTCCTGCTGGACGTCCCGCTCAAGCTGTCGGCGGAGCTCGGCAGTTGTCACATGACCATGGGTGAGCTGCTCAAGCTCAACATTGGTTCGGTGGTGCAGCTGGACAAACCTGCCAATGCCAACGTGGACATCTACGTGAACCAGAAACTGGTGGCCCGCGGTGAGGTTGTGGTGGCGGAGGAAAACTTTGGAATCCGGATCCGCGAAGTCCTTCCCAAGTAATGACACCCCTGATACCCCAACTGCTCCCTTCGTAGCGGCAAGTAATACATCCTCAAGGCCCGAAATTTGGGCCAAATCACGGCAATTCTTGGCCAATCCACAGGCCCATGCCGTGGCACGCCTTCTGCTGTGTATCCTTTGATTGGCGGCACAGGCTGTCCAATTTAGCTCCGTCTACAAGCCCGTGTGGGATGGGCAGCCATGGAAGGCTGGCGGAGCAGCGAGAGTGAGAAACAAAAATGGCCCGCGCGGAGGGGGCAATGATCATGAGGACATCTCACAAAGGGTTCGGTTGCTGGCTGGGACTGGCGGTGCTGCTCATCGCAGCCCGCACCCCGTTGCACATCAAGGCCGATGAAACGGGATCCAACGCCAGCTCCGTTGCCCGTGCCAGTGCATCGCCTCTTTCGGCCTCTGGCTCGCCGCAGCGAGTCTACCACGCGGCCACGCCGTCAACCGACAGCCGCATGAGTCCTGTCAACATGACCGAAATGGCCGTGCGACTGGGAGGCACGCTGCTGCTGGTGCTGGCGGCGTTCATTCTCGCGGTGCGGTTTTTCCGCCGTTCCTCTTTGTGGAACATGGGGCAGACGCGCCCCTCGCACCTCAACATTGTGGAGAGCCGCTCGCTGGGTTCACGCCACTCACTGCACGTGGTGACCTACGGACGCCAGCGCTTCCTGATTGCAGACTCTCCGGCCGGCACGTGTTTCCTGGCCCCGCTGGATGAGCCACAGGCGGGGGAATTCCCGCAGCCCGATGGGCCGGCGCACGATTCGTTTGCCGACAAACTGCGTTCGCTGATCGAAGGGCCGCAGTCCGAGCCACAAGCGCGCGCACCGTGGGGACAACGGCTCAAGGCCATTCTGGCGGGCAAAGTGTCATGAGCGCGGCCGCTTCACATCACCGCAGTGCCGGCCTGTTGTTGCGGGGGGTGGCGTTGACGCTGCTCCTGTCGGCGTGGAGTGTGTGGGCGCAGGTGGTGCCGCCCGTGCCGCCGATTGAAGTGCCCAAGGTGCCGGCATTGTTGGAGACGCAGGCCGGCGGAACCAACAGTCCCTTCAGCTTCAACCTGGGCATGAACCTGCCCCAGAAACCGCAGGACGTGGACGTGGCCATCCGCATCCTCTTCGTCATCACGCTGCTCTCGCTCGCACCCTCTCTCATCATGCTGATGACGTGTTTTACACGCATTATCATCGTGTTCTCCTTCTTGCGAAATGCGCTCTCCCTGCAGGGGGTGCCCGCCAACCAGCTCATGGTGGGCTTTGCGCTGTTCATGACGTTTTTCATCATGGCGCCGGTGTACAACCGCATCGACCAGGACGCCATCAAGCCCTATTCGGCCAAGCAAATCACCAGCACGCAGGCGCTGGACCGCGCCACGGTCCACGTGAAGGATTTCATGCTCAAGCAGGCGCGCGCGAAGGACGTCGAGCTCTTCGTGGGCCTGGCCAAGATGGGGCCGACCCCCGTGGAGGAATTGCCGCTGACGGTGGTCATCCCCGGTTTCGTGCTCAGCGAACTGCGAACGGGCTTCCAGATGGGGTTCCTGTTGTTCATTCCGTTCATCCTGATTGATTTCGTCGTTGCCATCGTACTGATGAGTCTGGGTCTGCTGTTCCTGCCGCCCGTCACGATTTCCATGCCCCTCAAGATCCTGCTTTTTGTGCTGGTGGACGGCTGGACCCTGGTGGTCCGGTCGCTCGCACTCAGCTTTGGAATGTGAGCCGATGAACCCGGACTACGCGGTCGAGTTGTTAAAAGGAATGATGACCCACATCGTCATGGTGGCCGCGCCGCTGTTGCTCGTGGGCATGGTGGTGGGGCTCATGGTGAGCCTCTTCCAGGCCGTCACCTCGCTGCAGGAACAGACTCTGGCCTTCGTGCCCAAGGCGCTGTCGGTGACGGCGCTGCTCTTCTTCATCCTGCCGTGGCTGGTGCGTACGCTGGTGGACTACACGACGGGCATCTTCGACAAGCTCCCGCAGATGGTGCAGTGAAAGGCGAGAACCCTTTGGCGCCATGGAACAGCTCTTCCTCTACTGGTTCCTGATCTTCACGCGCGCCGGCGCGATGCTCTCCATCCTCCCGGTTTTCTCGGCGGCGGCCGTGCCCATCCGCATGCGCATCATGTTGGGCGGCCTGCTGGCCACCGTCATCCTGCCCACGCTGCCCTCGCTGGGCCTAGACATCAGCACGTTGTCGCTGCTGGAACTGGTCGGGTTGCTGATTTCCGAGGTCGTGATTGGTCTGATGCTCGGATACCTCGGCCGGCTGGTGCTCTTTAGCGCCGCGCTGGCCGGCAACATCATCAACACACAACTGGGCCTGGAAATGGGCAGCACGCTCGCGCCCGGCGAGGATCAGCCGATGGAGGTCATGGGCATCGTGCTGCAGCTTCTGGCCATCATGCTACTGCTCTCTCTGGACTTGCATCACGCGCTGCTCGCAGGCTTTCAGCAGTCGTACTCGGTGTTGCCCATCGGCGGCGGAAGGCTCTCCAACGAGTTGTTCGATCAGGTGACCCAGACGGCCGGGCGCACCTTTCTGGTGGCGGTGAAAATTGCCGCACCGATCATCGCCGTGGGCATCGTGGTCAATGTGCTGCTTTGCATGCTGGCGCGTGCCGTGCCCCAGATGAACGTGTTCATGGAGGGCTTTGGCATCCGCCTGCTCATCGGCATCACGCTGCTGGGCGCGATGTTTAACATGATGGCGATGGAGATCGCAAACTACATCGGGCAGGTGCCCGAAGACTTTGTCACGGTCGTCCGGTTGTTGGGGCAGGGGAGCTAGGCCATGGCGGAACACGAAGGCGGCCAGGAAAAAACCGAGTTACCGACGCCCCGTCGGCTTCAGGAATTGCTGGAGTCCGGGCAGTTCGCGCGCAGCTCTGAAATCCAAACCGTTTGCCTCATCGGCATCGGGCTCGTGGTACTGACCTTGGTCGTGCCACGGATTTTGGGTGTGATGAAGGAGTACATGGCCGGCACCTTCTCGCAGTTGGGCAGCGCGCGCGTGACGGTGGAGTCATTTCCCGCGCAGTTCGCGCATTTCCTGACGATGGCAGGGATGTGCCTCTTGCCCATCATGCTGGCGGGATTCTTCGCTGCATTGCTGGGGAGCGGCATGCAAAGCCGGTTTCAGCTGACACCCAAGGCACTCGAGCTCAAATGGGGCCGAATTAATCCCATGGCCGGTTTCAAAAATATCATGGGGGTGCAATCGGGCGTGCGGCTGCTGGTGGCCGTGCTCAAGTTTGTCGTCATCTTTGGTTTCACCTATCCGGTCATTCGCGATGTGACGCAGGACCCCATCTTCTACGCCGCCACCGACTTTGACTACCTGCTCTCCTTCATGGGGCGCACGGCACAGGCTGTGACGGTGCGCGTGCTGGCGGGCATGGTGATCATCGCCCTGGCCGACTACGGCTACCAACTTTGGAAGACCGAACAGGACAGCATGATGACCCGCGACGAGGTGAAGGAGGAAACCAAGAGCAACGAAGGCAACCAGCAGGTGAAGGGCGAGCTGCGCCGTCGCCGTCGCCAGATGTTGCGCCAGAAATGGCAGCGCGAGGTGCCCAAGGCCGATGTCATCGTGACCAACCCCACGCACCTGTCGGTCGCCTTGCGTTACGACCGCAAGAAAATGGGTGCGCCCAGAGTGGTGGCCAAGGGCGCGCGGTTTAATGCGCTGCGCATCCGCGAAATTGCCAAGCAACATCAGGTGCCCATCATCGAGAACAAGCCGGTGGCGCGGCTGCTCTTCAAGCACTGCAAGGAAGGCCAGGAAATCATCCCGAACCTGTTCGCGGCCGTGGCCGAGATTCTGGCGCACGTGTACCGCACCAACCGCTACCGGTACTACAAGATGGGCATCGAAATTCCCAAGTAGGCCCATGGCAACCCCTTCCTCAGTGGCGCGGCAAGGCAGCCTAAAAGCTTATATTCCATCGTTTCGGTGCGTTTGCGGATGGTTTTTGGGTGGCATCGGCCTTGCTGTGCAGAGGGCGGGTCGGAATGATTCTGGCCCGTTGTTAGTCCAGTCCATGCAACGGAATGACTCGAGATGGGGGCGCGGCGCCGCAGCCGCATTGCGGTGCGTATGAGCGCCGCCGCCGCCATTTCCCCTCGCAAGCCCGTCTGGGCCGACATCGTGCTGGTGTCGTTCATCTTCAGCGTGCTGCTGTGGATGATCCTGCCCCTGACGCCGCTGCTCATCGACATGCTCCTGGCGGTGAGCATTTCATCGGGCCTGCTGGTGATGCTGGTCATCATCTACATCCGCGAGCCCTCCGAGTTCACGAGTTTCCCCACGCTGCTGCTCATCACCACGCTCTTTCGGCTGGGCATCAACGTGGCGTCCACGCGACTCATTCTGGTGGATGGGCAGGCCGGCGAGATCATCCGCGCCTTCGGACAGGTCGTCGTCCAGGGCAACTACGTGGTGGGCTTCGTGATCTTCATCATCCTCACCGTGATCAACTTTGTGGTCATCACCAAGGGTGCGGGCCGCATCGCCGAGGTGGCCGCGCGGTTCACCTTGGACGCGCTGCCGGGCAAGCAGATGGCCCTCGACGCAGAGCTCAATGCCGGACTCATCAAGGAGGACGTGGCGCGCCGCCGCCGCGAAGAACTGGCGCGCGAGGCCGACTTCTACGGCGCCATGGACGGAGCGAGCAAGTTCGTGCGGGGCGATGCCATCGCCGGCATCCTCATCATCGTGGTCAACGTCATTGGCGGCATCAGCATTGGCGTGCTGCAAAAGGGGATGGACATCACCACGGCGCTGCAGACGTACACCATCCTGAGCATCGGTGAGGGCCTTGTCTCGCAAATCCCCGCACTGGTGATCTCCACCGCCGCGGGCATCTTGGTGACGCGCACGGCCGAGCACAGCAGCCTGGGGCAGACCCTGGCGCGGCAACTCTTTTTCCAGCCCAAGGTGTTAAAGGTGCTGTCGGTCACCCTGTTCGCGCTGTCAGCATTCTCCCTCGTCACGGGCATCCTGCCGTGGTTCCCGTTCTGCGTCATGGCCGTACTCTTCGGCTTCATGCACCGATCCTTCGAGAAACAGGGCCTGATTGGGCTGCGGTCGGCAGACGGAGGGGATTTTCCCGGCGGAGCCGTGGCCGAAATGCCCGGTGGGCCTCCCTCATCGGGCGGAGGCAAAGCGGCACCAGCGGCGGGCGGGCCGGGAAAACTGGAGGATTTGCTCAACGTGGACACGCTGCAAATCGAGCTGGGCTACGGACTGCTGGCCCTGGCCGACCCCAAGAAGGGCGGCGACATTCTCGAGCGGGTCACCAGCGTGCGGCGCAATTTTGTGCAGGACATGGGCTTTGTGATTCCGGCCGTGCGCCTGCGCGACAATCTGCAGTTGGGGGCCAACGAGTATCGCTTCATCTTCCGGGGACAGATGATTGCCTCGGGCGAGGTGATGCCCGGCTACTGGATGGCGATGAACACCAACAACAGCACCGAGGTGCTCCCCGGGGTGCAGACCACCGAGCCGGTGTTTGGCCTTGCCGCCACATGGATCACGGAGGTGGAGCGCAAGAATGCCGAGGTGGCCGGCTACACGGTGGTGGACGCCGCGTCGGTGCTGGTGACGCATTTTAGCGAGACCATCAAGCGCTACTGCCACCAGATTCTCTCGCGGCAGGACGTTCAGGTGCTGCTCGACACGCTCAAGGAAAACAACCCGGCGCTCGTCAACGAACTGGTGCCCGCGCTGCTGTCGGTGGGACAGGTGCAACGGGTGCTTCAAAACCTGCTCAGCGAGCACATCTCCATCCGCAACCTCGTCAGCGTGCTCGAACGCGTGGCCGACTACGCCGCCACCACCAAGAACCCCGACGAACTGGCCGAGCAGGCGCGACGCGCCATCGGCAACCAGATCGTCAAGCAGTACCAGGATCCCCAGGGTGTCGTGCATGCCATCACACTCGATCCCTGGCTTGAGGAAGACCTGGCAAAAGGCCTGCGTCAGGCAGCCGCCGAGACTCATCTGCTGGTCGATCCCAAGATGGCGCAGCACCTCTCCCATCACTTTTCACAGGCCATGCAGCCCATGATCGCCGAGGGCAAGCCGCCGGTCGTCATCTGCGCCGGCGCGATTCGGGCTGGACTCCGCCGCTTCTTTGCGGCGAAATTCCCCGACTTGGCGTTCCTCTCCTACGAGGAGCTGCCGCCCAAGGTGGAGATCGCGCCCGTCAGCACCCTCCCCAGCCTGGGCTAATGTGATCCGGCGCAAGCCGGAGCGGTCGGGCCCATGAACGTCGTCAAAGTCGTCGCCAACTCCCCCCAGGAGGCTTTGGAAAAAGTCCATGCGCAGCTCGGGGCGCAGGCCGTGGTGCTCAACGTTCGCAAGCTGCCCGTCAATGGCATCCGTAAAATCTGGACGCAGCCCCAGGTGGAAGTCATGGCCACGGCTCCGGAGCCCAAAGCCGACCATCAGGAGCTTTTGCTGCGCCTCAACGACAAGATTGACCAGCTTGAGCGCGACCTGCTGCACCGTCCTGCGGTGGCGCAGGGTGCGCACGTCATCCGCGGTGCGCAGCCTCCCTTGGCGGCACTGCCTCCCAAGATCGCCGAGATGATCCGTGGCGCGCGCGTCGCCGGAGGCGATGGCGAGGGCGGCCTGCTTCCCTCCGCCAAGATTCTTGAGCAGCTGGGAGTGCTGCCCTCGCACGCGCGCTGGGTGTCAGGACAGGCGCGAAACTTTCTGGGCTTCACCAAGCCGCGCAATCTGCAGGAGGAGTTCACGCTCATCCGCGAAACGCTCTCAGACTACTGGCGGCAGCTGGTGAGGCGCCACGTGCTGCCGGGCAATCCACTGCGCGTGCTGGTGGGCACGCCGGGCACGGGAAAGACCACGGCGTTGTGCAAGTGGATGACCCGGGAAGTGCTCCTGTCAAACCGGCCTGTGCGCGTGTGGCGGCTGGACGGCGCCGCACCCAACCTGGCGGATTTTCTCAACGTGCATTGCGAGGTATTGCGCGTGCCGGTGGAGCGCCTGTGGGACGCCGCCGAGCCCATCCCGGAGGACACGCTGCGGTTCGTAGATTTGCCCGGCGTGCCGGTGGACGACCGCGAAGGGCGGCGCGCGTTGGGGGAGCAGTTGCGCGCCCTGCCGCAGGCGCAGGTGCTGCTGGTGCTCAACGCTGCCTACGATCTGGGGCTGCTGCTGGCGCACGCGCGGTTCTTCTCTGGTCTGCCGCTCGCCGGCATCGTCCTGACCCATCTTGATGAGGAATCACGCTGGAGCAAGTGCTGGAACCTGGTGCTGGCCACGCAACTGCCCATCATCCATCTGTCGGGGGGGCAGCACATCCCCGGTAATTTTGATGAAGCGCAGCCCGAGGCACTGTTTGACCGGCTAGTGCAGGCCGGTCGTGTCGGCGACGACTAACTTTCGCTAGGGCGTTCCCACGGGGCCGGTGGCGTTGGCAGCGGGAGTGGCCTTGGTGACGGGCGTGCCATCATCGAGCCACTGATAGGCATCAAGGAAGACGCCTTTGCGGAACGAGCGCACCCACATCAGACTGTTGCGCTCGTTGTCGTAACGATGCGTCTCGTTGCCATCGTGCCGGCCCATGTCGTACTGGATGCTGCTCTCGACGTTGCCGCTCTCGTAGTACCACTTCCATTCGCCGTGCTGCAGGCCCTCTTTAAGTTCGCCTTCAAATTGCAAACGGCCGTTGGGAAATTGCGCCGACTGCTTGCCCGACCACGGCTTGCCGTCGAGATACCATTTGCCATCCTCACCAAACCTCACCCGGTCTGGCGTAATCTCCTTGGTGGACTTGGAGCATGCACAGAGCGCAAGCACGATGGCCAGGATGCCGCGATGACTCCAACCGTTCATGCGGGTGAGCGTAGGCCATTCTCCGGCCTGCTGGCAATGGCCCAAAAAAACACGGCAGGGGTGTTCGCCCTGCCGTGTCATGATTTTTTGGGAAGCGGCCTTAGTTTTTTTCGATGCCCTTGGGGCGCGCCTGTGGCTTCGGCGGCGGCTCGTCGCCAGCGCCTCGAACCTCCCTCGCCAGATCCAGGATCTGGCGAAGCGCGTTCTTCTGCTTGTCGCGGAAGAGCAGTTCGATCCCGTAGCTGAAGTGATCCTGCTTCCAATTGCCGGTCACCTCAAAGCGCGAGAAACGCCGCAAGGCATTGATGGCCTCATCGGGGGCGTCAAAATCCTGAGCCAGCCGGGTGATGAGGTCGAAGTCCACCGCCAGCGCCATGTCGTTCTTGTCGAAGAAACCGCGCTGTGCGCCCTCCACCGCACCGGGCACGCGCCCGAGTTTGGCAACATTGATCATGCCCTCGCTGCCGATGAAGAGCCGGCCCTTCTGGTGCACGATGTCAAAGCCCTCGCCTCGCATGGCCTTGAGCGCCTCGCCTTCGTTGAGCTTGGCCATGAGTTTTCCCAGCTTGGCGTCATCCGCGATGGTCAGGCCCAGCAACAGCGACGGTTTTGGGGGGCCTTCGTTTCCGACCTTCTTCAGGTCCACAAAGGTGAACATCATTTCATTTCCGAGCATGTCGATGAAGTCGTTCACGCCCAAACCAGTGGCGCCCATCAACATGATTTCGAGGAAGGCAAATCCCTGCTGGCCCTCAGGCCCGCCGAAGTTCTTGAGCGCCGGCAGGTATTCCTCCTTCATCCACTTGCGCGAAGCGTCCATGTCAAAGGAGTACACGCCTGAGGCGACGGCTTTCTGAGGCACCAGATTGAGCAGCGTTTTCTTGGGCCCTGACTTGCCAAACTTTTTGAGCCAGTCGGAGTCGGAGCTGTAGAGCACATCCGCGCGGATGGAGCCGGCCAGAAAATTCACCGCGCCGGCCATGCGCAGATTCCCCAGTAACTCGCGCATCTTTTTAAGCTGCTCCCCGGGAATGTCGGGGGCCAGTTCCATCAGCGAGTTGAAGTTCATCCAGCCACCGGCGTCGGGATTGTTGCGCAGATAGCCCGCAAAGGTGGCCTCGGCTTTGCCCAGCGGCTGCTTGCCGCCGCGCACGCCCACGGCCAGCTGCGGCGCCTTCGGGGAACCCTCTCTCGTGGGATCGGCGCCCACGATGATGATGGCCTCGTCGTTGAAGGAGAGCGACGCCGCGCCTTGCGCTTCTTCAGGATCCAGGATGTTCCAGCCGCCCTCGACGCGCAGTTGCTGCAGGACTTTCGTTCCCGCAAGTCCAGCCGCTTCCTTCACCACGTCGCGAAGTCCCTGCTCGAATTTCTTCGCGCTCAAAGGGGTCGCCACGATGCCACCCCAGCCGCTCGGTGGCCCATCCTTCGAAGGCGTGAGCTTGGCGAAAAGGTGGATGGGCCGGTCGAGATCCACCCCCAGAAGTTCGGGCGCCTCGAGCAGCTTGGCCGCCAGCTCGCTCTGCTTGCGGATTTCCGCCAGCTGCTCCTTCACTCCCGGCAAGTCGGCCAGAGTTTCATAGCCCGATTTCTTCAGAATCTGGCCTAGCGAGATCGACAGCACGATGTGCGCGTCGGCGGGGATGTATTTGAGGCCCGGATCAGCCTTCTTGGGCCCCACTTGGGCGGTGGCAGGAATGGCGGTCCACGCCAGAGCGACCGCCAGCGCGGCGGCGAACCTGGAAAAACGGGTCGCGCGCCCCATCGGCAGACGACAGCACTGCAAGGAGGGTATTTCTTTCATGAGCGGAACACTATCGGGGGTTGGGTTGGTTGTAAACACGATTGCTGTAAGCACCACTTTGACAGGCCGGAATGCGAAAAGGTTACGAAAGTCACGATCCCGGCTTGGCCTCGGGGCTGCCCGCTGGCGCAGGAACCGCAGATGGCCGGCGCGACGGATCCCCCGGCAGCGGAGGCTCTGGCGGCCCGGGCAGTTTGGGAGGCGCGGGCAATGTCGGAGGTGTTGGAATTCCGGGCAGCTCCCCGGTGGTGGATTGCGGTGGCGCGGGCGCAGGTGCGGGTGGTAGCAGCTGAAGGGGTGGCTTTGGTGGCTGGGGAACCGGAGATGGCCGGCGCGGCGGATCCCCCGGCAGCGGCGGCCTTGGCGGCACAGTGGCCCCAGAGTTCCACTGTTGCATCCGCAGCAGCTCACCCACCAGCAGAGAGAGGCTGTTGGTTTTCTTGTCTGCCAATTCCAGCGTCAGGAAGCCGCTCGAGCCGGCGACATCCGAGTTGCCGGCCAGTGTCAGCGACTCAAATTGCGAGAGGGGAGCGGTGAAGGATTCAGCACCGGGAACCTCGCGCAACAATGGCAGCGCCGCCTTGATGCTTGCGTGGAGAGTGATGGCGTTGCCTTCAAGCAGGGATCGCGTGGCGGCGGGCAGCGTGTCGCCGGGGTTTGGAGTTTCCAAGCGCGACTTGAGCGAGTCAGGCGAAAGGCAGAGCCAGTTGCCATTGCGGAAAAATTGAAGCCCCAGCAATTTGAGCGACTGCGCCAGAGTCAGGCCGCCAGCCCCTGGCGCGGGCAGGGTTTCCAACGACTTGATCCACGCATCGGCCGCCGCCGTGCTCTTGACGCTGGCCACCGCCAAGACTGCCGGCGCCCCGCCCGGTTGCACAGGGGGAAGCAACGCCACCACCGCATCGCCACCGGCCAATTCCAGCAGCTTGGCCACGGAGAGACCCACCGCGGCCAGCGCCTGGTCGGCGGCTGCCGTGGCAGACGTGCCGGTTCCCGCCGCGAGAGACTGCGCCACTGCGGCGGCATTGACCGATGCAGCGAGCACCACCAATGCATTGGCTGGCACGACGTCGAGCAGCTCCTTGGGGACGCCCTTGCCGCTGGGATTGGCCGTCAGTGGTTTTGCCAGAGAAGCGCTGACGTCCACTCGGACGTTGCCTTTACCGAACCAACCGGCCAGCGCAACACTCGAGACTCCCGCCTGAGCCAGCGCCTCGCGTTGGGATTCATCCAGCGGCACCACCTGCGAAATCCGCGCCAAGTTAAGCCAAATCCCAAAGTCATGGGTCTTCTGCTGGGAAGCCTTGAAGTGGGCGTCGCCCGTCAAGCCGCCGGCTTTGCCAAAGAGCTGCTTAAGACGCGGCATGAGGGTCGCAGCGTCGGTCGCGGTGTCGCCACCGTTGGCCACCAGCACCACTAGGGCTTCATTGTTGTAGCCCATCACCACAGGCAATCCTGGCACCGCGCAGGCTTGGAATCCTCCTTGGTCGGCAAATTTCAAATTGGGTGCGGGCACCTTGGCAAACCCCGCCAGCACCGTGAGTGCATTGGGAAGCGCGGTGTTGATTTTCTCAATGTCTCCCACCGGCAAGACCAGTCCCATGTCGGGCTTGGCATCCTTGAGCGCGGGCGCCATGGCAAACACATGCAGGGGCTGATTGATGGCAAATCCCAGATTTTCCGGGCTGAACATGCCCACCACCATCTTGATCTGCTTTCCCTCGGGCGTCGCGCCCGCCGCCTGATCGAGCAGCGCCGAAAATCCGCCCGCCTTGTCCAGCAACTGCTTGGGCGCGATGGTCAATACAGCAAAGGCATCCGCCGGCAAGTAGGCGGCACTGGCTGGCAGCGGCCTCGCCAGCGGCAAGTCCGCGCCGGTCGGAAGGGTGGGATTGCCCGTCCCGGGCGTGGGAGGGTTGGGGATGGGGATCGGGGAAGTGCCGTTCTCCTCGGTGTTGGGGAGATTGGGAAGTTGGGAATTACCCTTGGGTTTGTTGGGCGTCGGGTTTTGTACTTCCTCTTGCGGCTTGCCAAACCAACCCAGTTGCCACGCCGCGACTGCGCCACCACCAAGAACCAGCAGCACGGACAGCAAAATCCACAGTTTGCGCCTGCTGCCGCCGGTGGTCGCACCGCTGGCTGCCAAAGCCGGTTCTTCCAAGTCCTCCACTTGCTCCTCGGCGGGATCCGCAGGGGCTTTTCTTACCGCCACGACTGCAGGACGGACGGGGAGTTTGGCAGGAGGGGCGAATGCAGCGGCATCCAAAATGTCGCCCACGGTTTTCCAGGCGGGATCGCCCTCAAGGATGGCCAGATCGGCCAGCGTCAACTGGCCCTCGTCGAGCAGCCCTTGCAGCTGATCCAGCGAGTAGGGGCCAAAGTTTTCGCCGCCGCGATGAACCCAATAGGACATGGCAGAGTATGGTTGGAACGAGCTTCGAAAGCCAAAGGAAAAATCAGTTTCCAGGGCGCCGCGGCGCAAGGCCATCCAGTGCGAGCTCCAGTAGTTTTCGCAGGCTGTTGATTCCGCCATCGGCCAGCGCCAGATGCGTCTGCAGCCGCACTTGGCCCGAGTCTTGACGCAGGCTCAAAGTCAGATGGCCCAGCGCATCCAGGTTGGGTGCCGCATCGAAACGGTGCATGGCATGGCTCAATCTGCGAAAGTCAATCTTGAGCGCGGCGCCGCTGCCCACGAATGACTCCCACTCTCGCGCAGGCAACATCGCGGGACGCTCTTTTTTAAGGGATTCGCGGTGGGGGCTGGTGGCGAGGACGAGCCGGTTGTCCACCGCCAGGGCGCCCACTCCCAATCCATCGAATGGGGCAAGGCGGCTTGCCATGCTGCGCGCTTGTTCAGGCTTGGCGAAGCTGGCGGCCGCCAGAAATTCCACCTTTGGCACCGGCAACTTGGGCAAACTCAGGTTGGGCAGCTTAAGCCAGGGCAGCGCGGGGCGTGCTTGCGCCTCGCCGGGTGCGGGCTTGGCATCGGGTGGCGCGGCATCGGTAATCGCCAGAGCCAGGTCGCCCTGCCATTGCGCCATCAACTCGGCCAGCGAAAGGCCCAGAAAGTTTTCGGCCATCTTCAGGATGGCAGCAGATGTCTCCGCACCGCCGGGCAGAAGCGCCGATCCGGCACCAAGGGACGGCGGCAGTGCCGGCAGATTCACCCCGACGATGCCTGCCACAATGGCATCGCGCGGAAGCAACCCAACCAAGCCGGCATCGACCGGCTTGAGGGGAAGCAGGGCAGTGCCGGCGCTTGTGTGCAGCGCGGCATCAAGCCGCACCTGCCCGGCGTCGAAGTGAACCGATGCGGTGACCTGCCCCTGCGAAAGGCCGCTCAATCTGGGCTCACGCAAGAGTGCTTTGAGCGGCTCGGCATCCGCGGGCAGCCACTTGGCTGCTGCCTCGACATTCACCCACGCCGCCACGTCGGCGCCGGAGGATTGCAGCGCGGTGAAGGCCGGCGCGGCCAGCGCAGAGCGGGACGAAAACATCTGCGTCAACCTTGAAGGCAGATGATTCGCGCCGCCTTCCTGTGCCAGCAGGAGGAGGGTGCTCTCGTCGTAGGCGGCGGCAAAGGGTTCGCGCCCATCGAAGATGCCGTGCAAGGAGCCGCGCGTCTGGACGCGGTTGAGAAACCTCATGCCCAGTTGCGCGGGCAGATCGCGCAGGCCCTGCTCAAAGGCGCGGCGGTCGCGCAAGGGGACGATGAGGCCGTACACGGGTTTGCCGGCCGCATCGGGTTCAATGAAAAAATGCCAGGGGGCGTCGGTGCGCAGGCCCTTCTTTCCCAAGTCGGCGTCGTCCTTGAGGCGTGCGGGATTGATGAACATGCGTGCGCCCGGCAGCTGGTCGATGCGTTCCTGGATGAGGAGCGGCAGGGCCGATTTTTCGATCAGCCGGGGCACGTGCAGCGTGAGCACCAGAGCGGCATCGGCGGGGATGTAGCCAGCGGCGTCGCGGGCATGGGCGGCAGGGGCGCGGCGCAAGACCAGCCACGCCATGGCGCCGGCGGCAAAGAGCACGGCGACAATGACCAGCAGCACCACGGCCGCGCTGCCGCGTGCCGGGGAGAGGGCGTTGCGATGCGATTTCATGGGCGTTTGAATTCTACGCGCGTGGCCGATCAGCGGCGATTATTTTTCGGGCGCGGGAAGACCGGGCTCTTTCGTCAGGCGGCCGCTTTCGTAAACCCAACGCCCGGCACGCGTGCCGTTGGCGTGGTACATCGCCAGGGTGCCGTTGCCCGCGCGCACGGCACCGGCGGGCTTGCCGTCCGGGCCAAACGCGCTGGCATTCAAAAGTTGCCCGTGCTGGTTGGTGCCGGAGAGCTGCGCCTGTCCATTGGGATACCATGTGGAGATGAGGCCATGCCGCTGGCCGTCGCGGTATTCCATTTGGCCCTGCGGTTGGCCGTTGGGATGCCAGGTGCGTTCCCACCCATGAAGCCGGCCTTGCTTCACCTCCATTTCCTTGGCGCGGACACCGTTGGTGTGCATCAGGCTGGCGCGGCCCGAATAGGGCTGCTGCTGGCCCGGCGCGTAGAACAATCCCGCGCGCAGGATCAGCGGCGAACTCATGGCCGGCCCGCGCGAGAGGCCCGCCATGGCCTCACGGGCCTGGGTTTCGGCGGCCGTGCGTTGCTGCGCCGAGAGACTTGGGGCCAGCAGGTGATATTCGGCCTGCGCATCCAGGAGGCCCAGTTCGGTCGCCATCAGCAGGAACTTGCCGGCTTGCACCAAGTCCCGCCGGGTTCCGTTTCCATCCCGGCTCATGAGCGCCAAGTGGAAGATCGCCTGGCGGTGGCTGTGCCGGCCCGCCTCGTCAAACCAGTGAAATGCCCTCGTGGCGTTGGCCGAGACACCCTTGCCAAAGAGGTACATGCGGCCTAGGTCATATTGCGCCGCCGGCACGCCCTGCATGGCCGCCTGCTGATGCCAACGTGCCGCCTCGGGCAGGTTGGCGGGCACGCCAAAGCCATGCTGCAGCGCCACGGCCCAGTTGTGCTGGGCATCGGGCAGGCCTTGCTGTGCCGCCTGCCGGTACCAGTATGCCGAGGCGTTGGCGTCGCGAGGCACACCCTCGCCCAGCCGGTGCATCTGGCCCAGCAGCATCTGGGCATTGGGATCGCCCGCCTTTGCCCGCGCGAGGATGAGTGCCGCCGCCGTCTCGGGTGTGGGTGCTTGTGCGGACTTTTCCGAGTCGCAACCGGCCAGCGCACACGCGGCCGCCAGCGCCATCAATACCCCACGCACGCCCCGCAGCCTAGTGCATGGCGCCGCGTCGGCGCAAGGTGCAGAGCACACTCTTCACAGGGAGTGAAGATGTTTGGTTCGGCAGTGGCCATGGCGGCCGCTAGCGTGGAACCGGTGAAGCGAACCGATCGGATGGGGCTCATCGTGGGAGTGACGGTGATTGCCCTGGGCCTGGGAGGCGCGGCGCTTTATCAGCGCGGCCGCAGTGGCACCCGCCTGCCGGCGCGGCCTTCGAAGGCTGCCGTGGCCGATCTGGCCATGCTGGGCACGGCCGGCGAATGGTCGCAGCGCGGGCGAACGCAATATGCCGAAGGCAATCGGTCGGCCGAGTTCACCGCCAAGGAGCACGTGTACTGGTCGCTGGGAGGGCGCTGGCAAATCACCGAGACCCGGTATCTGGCCGCCGGCCGCTCCGACCACGAGCTGTCCATCAAGACCTTCAATCAGGCCGACGGCGCGCATCAGTATGTCCTCTGCACCGACACGGGGCACGTGGTGGGCTTTCGCGGACGCTGGATGGAAATCGACAAGGCCCTGCAATGGGAGCCGGTTTATCCCGCCACCAATTCGCCGCCATTGTCCGTGTTCGTGCGCGAGATCATCCCCCAGCCCGATCGCCGTCGCGTGATGTCCCAGTACCGGCACTTCACCAATCTGGTGAAGGAAGTGCTCATGGACTCGGCGTGGAAGGCGTCCCTGCCGGTGGACGCGCCTCTGCCGTCCGGCCGCCCGGCCGGGCCAGAGTGGGCCGTGCTGGGCGACGCGGGCCTATGGGGCGAACGCCAGAAGCTCAAGGACTCGCGCGGCGCCACCGCCGAGATGCGCGTGCGCGGGCGCGCCCGGTGGGCATGCGAGGGGCGTTGCCTGCTCTTCGAGGGGGTCATTCTGGAGTCGTCCGAAGGCGAGCGCCAGGTGCCCGTGCTGTGGATCAAGACCTTTGAGAAGGAAACCGGCGCCTATCGTTACGCCTACTTTTGGGAGAACGGGCAGGTGGATCATTACCAGGGCCGCTGGGATGAAAAGTCCAGAACGCTCTCGTGGCGCTCCACCCGGCTCGATTCAGGCGAACAGAGGACTTGCGAGTTTGAGGAGAGGTCGCCCAAGCAGGGCACGCGCGAGTGGAAATACAAGCTGCGCGAATTTGGCAAGGTTATCGTCGAGGGCGCTGGCGAGGGCCGCCGGCTCGACGAGCCCTGACACGGCCCATGGGGCGGGTTCGAGTGTGCGCCCCGCGTGTCAGGCCAACTCGGCTTCGCGCAGCACCCTTCCGGCCGTGGGCAGCACCCGATCCACATCGGGCAGGTGGCTGTGGATGACGCGAAGGGCGCGGTCGTTCTCGTGCACGAGCAGCCGCCGGTACCAGCCCGCCCAACACTGGCTCACCGTGGGCTCATCGGCCGGCTCGGCAAGCGATTCGCTGCGACCGCTGGCAATGCGGCAGAAATAAATGGCGGCCGTCGTGGCGGCTGAATCGGGATCCTGCGCGGCCTCGAAAAGTGCGAGCGCCTCGTCGAAGTGCCCGGCGGTGAGCAGCGCCACGGCGCGGTGCCTTCGCAGGTCTTCGTCACCGGGGTGATGCAGCAGGGCCTGCGCGGTCCATTCCAGCGGCACCGTGTTGTCGGCCACGCTTTGGTTGGCGATCTTGGCTCCCAGCGCCCAGAGGTGCGTTTGCGTGGGGTGCAGCGTGAGAAACTCGTGCAGCATGCAGAGCGCGTCGCCGGGCCGTTTTTCGTTGGCCAGAAACTGGGCAAAGTCGTGCCGCAGCGCCGCATTGGTCTGCTCCTTGTCCAAGGCCTTCTGGAACTGCTCCTGCGCCTGTCCCGCCCGGCCGTCGCGCGCGTAGCAAAGTGCGAGCAGATGATGTGGCGCGGCCGTGTGCACTGCCGCGCAGCCCGGTGCCATCGTCGGCGCGCCCGCCTTGGCGATGCACGATTCCAATTCCACGGCGGCCTCGCCGTGCCGGGTCAGTTTGAGCAGGGCAAGCCCGCGCAGGTAATGCGCCGTGGCCGTGGGCCCGCTGGCGCGCGCCAGTGTGGATTGCGCAAAGTCCGCGGCCTTCTCGTAATCTTCCGCCTGCATGAGAAGCGAGCTGTAGGTGTTGACCAGCCGGTCGCGCACCTCGGGCAGAATGCTGCCCGCGGGCAGCGATTGCATCGCCTGCGCAGCCAGCCCCAGTTGTTGCAGGGCCTGTTCCATCTGGCCGTCGTTGTAGAGGTCCAGTCCGTAATTGAGCATCAAGGCCGGCTCCCCGGGCATCTCCTCAAGGGCGCGCTCTAGCAGGCGCAGGTTGCGCTGAACCTTGTCCTTGGACTTTTTAACCTGGGCGTCGTAGCCGTGGTGTAAAAGGGTGGCGCGGCCCAGCCCGAGCGAGAGCTGCCACCGGTGACCCTGGCGTGCGAGAGTGGAAAACACCTGCTCGTGCACCCGGCCCAGAAAACACAGGCCCGGCGCATTGCGAAAGAGGCGCGGCACGTAGCTCGCACCGCCCGCCGCGGTCCCGGCGTTGATCAAGGGCAATCGCAGTCCGGCATGAGCCGCGCCGAGCAGGTCGGCGCGAAGATCGGCCAGCGTGCCGGCCATGAGCTCCTCGTCGGCGTCGAGAATCAACACCCAGTCACCGCGCGCGTGCGCCAGCGAGGCGTTGCGGGCATCGGCAAAGTTGTCGTTCCAGGCAAAGGAATGAACTTGCGCCCCCGCGGCCAGTGCCAGTTCCACGGTGCGGTCGGTGGAGCCGGTGTCCACCACGACGATCTGGTGCGCCACGTCCTTCACGGAAGCCAGCGCACGGGCGATGAACTGCTCCTCGTTGCGGACAATCATGCAGACGGAAAGGCGCGGTGGCTGCGTGAGGGCGGGCAATGGCGGCCAGGCGATGACGCTGTGCGAGAGCGACTGGCGCGCCAAGAGCGACTGGCGCAGCGCCGCCGGAGCCTCCCATGCGGGCGTGAGAATTTGCAACCGGTCAAGGCACGCCAGCGCGTGGCGCTCGTCGCCCGCGGCCAGCGCGATGTGCGCGAGGTAAAGGTACGCGTCGGGGTGAAAGGGTCTTAAGGCGAGTGCGTCGGCGACGGCAACGGCCGCCGCTTGGAATTGACCGGCCTTGGCCAGATGCGCGGCTTCGTCGAGCTGGCCCACGCTGGCCACAGGGTGCAGCGGGATTTTCCGCGAGTGCCCGCCGCTGCTGAGAGTGACATGGCTTTGGGCGGTCGGCAGGTCCAGTTGCGCCCGCAGTGTGAGAGGACTCTCCACGGCGATGGCGGGCGCAGTGCCGTTGGCGCCGGCAGAAGCTGGCGCTGCTGGCGCGCCGTTCGAGCCGTTCATGTCAGGGGTGCCGCCCTTGCTGGCACGCAGGTTTTCAAGCGCCACCTGATTGCGCGGATCCAATTCCACCACCCGCTTGAAGAGCCGGGCGGCCTCGCCGGTCTGGCCTTGGCGGTGCAGGCAGATGCCGAGGGCCTGGAGCACTTCCACGTCGTCGGGAAGTTGACGGAGAATCTTTTGATACTGCCGCGCTGCGCCGGCGTGATTGCCCGCGTTGAAGTGGGCGTGTCCGAGCAGACGCAGGGCATCGGCGTTTTGCGGATCGATGGCCAGCGCCCGCTTGACGCCCCGTTCAAAGAGCGGCAGATCGTTGAGCTTGTAACCAATCAACCCCACGCGCATCCATGCCAGGATGTTTCCCGGCGCCATCCTGGCGAGGTGCTCGGCGTGGCGTCGCGCGGCGGCGTATTGCCCCAGGGTCATGAAGAGGTTCGCGATGGCCTCGATGAGCACCGGTTCCTGCGGCAGCTCCTCAATGGCGCGTTCCAGCAGGATGACAGCGTCGCCGAAGCGGTTCTGGTTGATGGCAATCTGCGCGGCCTCGAGCGCCGATGCCACATCCGCGGGCACCGAAGGGTCGCCCAGAGGCGGAATGATGGGCTCGCTGGCGGATTTGAGGCCGCCGAGCACATTGAGGTTGTTGCGGGCAATCTTGTTGTCCGGGTCCAGTTCCAGCACGCGCTGGTAAACCAGGCGCGCCGTGTCGCGCTCGCCACCGTGGTAGAGGCAGACCGCCAGTGCGAGCATGCTGCCCAGGTCGTTGGGGTCGGTATCGATGATGCGCCTGAACGTGCGCGCGGCATCCAGATGACGCCCGGCCTGGAGGTTGAGCCGGCCCAGCAGACGGAGGGCCTCGATGTTTCCGGGGTCGAGTTCCAACGCAAGGCCCAGCGCGGCCTCAAATTCCTCGTTGCGCCCGGTTTGATGCGCCGCCAGTGCGAGCTTGGTGTACGCGCCTGCGTCGACGGGGGCCAGTTCGATCAGACGCCGGAAAAGTTCACGGGCGCGCTCGTACTTTTCCTCCTGGTAATGGAGCAGGCCCAGGGTGCTCAAGACACGCGGGTCGCGGGGGTTTAATGCCAGCGCGCGCTCCAACTCGGCGATGGCGGCGATGGCGTTGCGGCCGGCCATGAACACCTCGGCCTGTTCGAGGTGGTGATCAATATCGGCCTGCCGGAGTGGTGCGTCTGGCGGGATGGATGAAGATTGGGACATAAATTGTTCAGTGACTTCGCACAGGAGCGCCGCCGCCGGCGAAAGGACGGCGGGCGCGGTGGCTTGGCGGGCGCGCAGTTGTTGCAGCCGCGAGAATGCCTTGTCGGCTGCCGCTTTCCATGTCCAGTGCCGATGCGCGTGCTCGCTGGCGCGGCGGCCCAGCGCGCGGGCCTGGTCCCGGTGTTCTGTGACCCAGCGCAGGCGCGCGCCCAAGGCGGCTGCATCGGGCTCGAGCAGCCAGCCGGGTTTGACGAGCAGCAGATTGCCCACCCAGGGCGGCAGCGGCTTGCGGATGGCGGGCAGCCGGTACGCCACCAAGTCGGGCGCAAAATCATCTGTGGCGCCGCCGCCCGTCACCACCACCGGAAGCCCGCACGCCATGGCCTCGAGCACCGGCAATCCAAAGCCCTCGCCGCGGTAGGGATGCACGAGGCAATCGCAGGCGGTGTAGAGCGAGGCAATCTGGTCGGCGGGCAAGTCCTCATTCAGATAGAGGATTTCCGGCGCCGCAGGGTTGGCCCGCGCCTGTTCGATGGCCTGGGCCATTGTTTGGCCGGCGTAAAAAGTCTGGCCGCCAAAATCCTTGATCACCAGGCACACGTCGTCCTTGGCGGTGAACGTCTCCAGATACGACTTGAGCAGGATGTCCGGGCCCTTGCGCCCGATGGTGCCGCCGACAAAGAGAAACTTGAATCGCTTGCGCGTGGGCAGGGACAGGGGCGCGGCGCCGGGGTGAAAGAGCTGCGGGTCGATGCCATTGGGAACCACGCATACCTTTTCGGCCGGCACGCCGGAGTCGATGTAGACCTCACGCACATAGTGGGTGGGCACCCACACCTCGTCCACGGCTTCAATCTCACGCACCCACTCGGCGGGAAGCGCGCCAAATTCCCACGGCTGGATGAGCACCCACTTGCCCTTCGCAGGGCGCTCCCACACAGGCGGCCATGCATGGCGCACCGTGACCTGCGTGTCGTCTGCGGCACCGCCCGAGAGCGTTGGTGCCATACCCTGCAACGAATCGGGCACCGGGGCGTCCGCCATGCCACCGCGCTGCACATTGCGCAGCTCAAGGCCCGGCTGTGTGGCCAATGCCGCTGTGAGCGACCGGTTGACATGTGAGAGACTGCCGTAGTCGAGGAAGGTGCCTTCCCATGACACGGAAAGGGGCCGGGCCACAGGGCCGGCGGGACGCGCGCCGGAACGCACCGGCTGCGCTTGGATGGAATGCAGGCGCGCCAGGATGAGCTTGGACACCGCCGATGCGCTGAAGTGCCGTGCGACGTGCCGCCGTGCGCGCTGGCCCAACGCCCGCGCGGCGTCGGGATGTTGGAGCGTCTGACGCATCAACTGGCGCAGGTGCTCCTCAAAGGGCTCCGCCCAGCGATGCCCGCGGTAGTGTGCTTGAGTGGCTTCCAATCCGGCGGCTTCCGCCAGTTCGTAGTCTAAAAGGTAGGCGGTGTCGGCCGTCATGAACTCGGTCGTGCCGCTCCATCCGGTGGCGATGACCGGAAGGCCCATCATCATCGCTTCGTGCTGGGGCCGGCCCCAGCCTTCGCCGCGGCTGGGCGCCACCAGACAATCTACGGCCCGGTAAAGCCGTGGCAGGTCCGCCAGAGCCAGTTCGCCCGTCAACAGCTCCACTCGCGGCAGCGCCTTGCGGCCCAGCTTGAGCGAGCGGGCGAACTCCTCGATCCGTTGTTGCAGCGCGGCCGATGCCTCCTGCTGCGGCTGGCCAAAGGGATGCGTGCGCAGGTAGAGGCAGACATCGTCGCTGGCGGCAAACTCCCGCAGGTACGCCGAGAGCAGCACGTCCCAGCCCTTGCGAGAGGACCACTCGAACACAGAGAGGAAATTCCATCCCGCGGGTTGGGGCAGGGCGAGGGGAGTCGTCGCCTCAGGATCAAAGAGCGTCTCATCCACCGCTCCGGGGATGATCCTGAGCTTGGATCGGTCCACGCCGCTGGCGGCAAACGTGTCGGCATTGAACCGGCTGGGCACCCAGATCTCGTCCATGCGCTTGCAGGCCTCGACCCAGTTGGCGGGCAGGCGGTCCGTCTCGAACATGGTGCGGCCGATGTGATACTCGGCGTCCGGCCAGTGCTGGAACGCGAAAGCGGGGCAGTGCTGGACCACGATGCCGCCGGAGAGCGCCGCGTAATTCGCCTGTAGGGTCATCAGGCAGTCGCGCGTGGGCGCGGGCAGCGACTGCACGAACTGCCGCGACACCACCGTGCTGTTGTGGCGCAACCCCAGGTTGAGCCGGCGTGCCATGGGCTCAAGGAAAGCGATGGCCTCGCTGGCGTAACCGGAGGTGTTAAAGACTGGTGACATCCATCGCACGGCGCCGCCGAGGGCCGGGGCGCCGTTATGGCTGGTGCCCGCGCCGGTCTGTGCCGGGGTGGCGTCCGTCCCTGGTGTTGAGGTTGGCATGGACTAAAAGGCTGCGCATCCTTGCGCGCCACCCTTGAGCACAGCACGTGGGATGCCATCCAAAGGGGAAAAGCCTGAACGATTCGAAGGGGAAATGGCCGCCCTAGTTCAGAAGCTCGTGAAGGCGCTCAGGGGTGAGATTGCTCCAATCGTAGAGCGATTGCACCATCTCGTCCTGGGTGCCATGGGCTGCCTGTTGAGTCGCTTGTTGCGTGGCGGCCGCGGCGGCGTCGGCACTGTTCAATCGGGGCGCCTGAAGGGAGGCCGATGGCAGGTGCAGGGTGTCGGCTGTGATGCCGGGAGTGGCGGCCTTGGGCGTGGGCCCGGGTGGGATAGCCCTGCGGAGCGAGGGCAGGGGATCCGTCGGCGGGGCGGTGGGGAATCGTGTTTCCATAATGTGCGTCGTGCAGCTTCTGCGTAGCAGGCCCGATGCCACTGGGAGGGGATGCCCGCGAATTGCAACTGGCCGGGATGGGCTTGCCAGCCCGACCAGTTAAGCAGGGACAACCGGCCTTGTTGTTTGCTCACGCACGTCGACCTGGGGGCCATGGCGTGTGGCGCGAGCAGTTTGTCACCGCAAGAGCTCGATGGCTGATTGCGGCAGCTGGTTGGCCTGCTTGAGCATCTGGGTGCCGGAGGAGACCAGAATCTGGTACCGGGCGTACTGGGTGGACTCCTCGGCGACATCGACATCCACGATGCGGCTCACGGCGGCGCTTAGGTTTTCCTTGGTCACGGTGAGCTGCGAGTTGGTGAAATTGAGGCGCGACTGCGTGGCGCCCAATCGCGAGCGGTCGCTGGCCACCTGGGTGATGGCGCTGTTGGTCAACGTGAGCGCGATGGCCGCCGAATCCTTGGTCTTGATGTTGACCGTCTGGTAGGCGGAGGGCGTGTTCTCGACGGCAAAGGCCGAGAGATCCTGCGTGGTGGCGACGATCGAGCCCGAGGCGATCACGGCCGCCGCGGTGTCTTCGCCGCTGGTGATCACGTTGTTGGACACGTACGCGTTCTTGCTCACGGCCGTCCACTTGGAGTCCACGAGCGAAGCCAGCGCGGTGCCGGCGGTCTTGACCGCAACATACGCGCCGTTGGCATAGCTCTTGACGCCGGAGTCGGCACCCGAGACGACCTCATTGACGAAACTGCCGCTGGCATACTTGGTGTAATTGGCGTCGCCGTCCTTGTTGAGGTTCGTCCAAACGGCGTTCTTGTTCGCCAGGTGACTGATGTCCTGGGTGGAGTTCACCTGCACATCGGCGCCGCCGGAGGTGTGTGTGACGGTCGCGGCGGAGTCCTCCTGCCAGGAGATCACGTCCATCGCCGCGCCGGTACCATCGGCGGTGATGTCCACCTTGTTCGCCGCCGTGAGGGCGCTGTCGGTGTAGAGCTCCACCGTGTTCGCATCAATCCGCTTGGCATAGTAGGTGGTCGTGGTGTCGGTGCCCGCAGGCGCCGAGGCCGTGAATTTCACCCAGTCGCCATCCTTGAGCCCGTGGCTGCTCTTGGTCAGCTGGTCGCTGGCGGCGGTGCTGGTGATGGTGGTGAGGGAGGTCTTCTCCGTCACATCATGCGCCGTGACATACTTGCCGCTGGCAACGCTGGTGTACTGCGAGGAGGTGAGATCCTTGAACTTGGCGGTGTTGGCGGCCGTGAAGGAGTTGGTGTCGTACTTCTTGAAATCATCGGCCGTGAGGTTGCCGCTGGCGGTGCTCAGGTTGATGCTGGTGAAGTCGCCCGCGTTGTAGGTGGTGACGCTGGTCGAGGGCGGGTTGGTGGGTGCGCCCAGCGAGTTCTTCAGCACGAAACTGCCCTTGGCATACTTGGTCCAGCCGCTCACGCCGTCATTGTTGGTGGTGGACCAGGTGTTGGTGCTGCTGTTAAACCAGAGATCCTCGCCCAGCTTGTAGGCGTCGCGCTTGAGCTTGTACACGTCGCTGTTGAACGTGTTGCCACCGACGGAAGTCTGCCAGACGTTCTTGTCCGACTGGATTTTCCAGTCGTTCTTGCGCCAGAGATCGGTGGAGGTCTTGTACGCCGCCTGGCCCACGGTGAAGCCGTCCTTGGACAGGCGGTAGGTGGTCTGGTTGAGCTGGTAGCTCTTGGTGCCGTTGTTGAGCGCGTTGTCATAATTGTACGCGCTCAAGTCAATCCCGGCGGTCTCGAAGGTGGAGCCTTCGGAGTCGATGGTGACCTTCAGGATCGCGCCGTCGAACATGGACACCCCGTTGAAATCCTGCTCCTTGGTCTCCAGCACATAGCGTTTGACCTCCTGAAACTCCTGGTCGTAGAGCGCGCGGTCGGCGTCGGACTTGGTGGCGTCCTGGGCCAGCATGGCCAGCTCGCTCATCCGGCGGAAGGCCGTGGAGATTTCCTTCATGAACCCGTCCTGAGTCTGGGTCCACGACACGCCGTTGCCCACGTTGCTCGCGGCGGCGTCCAGGCGCTTGATCTTCGCCTCCAGCCGGTTGCTCACCGCCAGGCCGGCGGCGTCGTCGGCAGGGCGCACGATCTTGGAGCCTGAGCTCAGCCGCGCCAGCGACTTCTGCAGGTTGGAGTGGCTGACGTTGAGGTTGTTGCTCGTGATGAGCGCCTCGATGTTCGTGTTGATGACCATGGTCGATCCTTGACTTGGTGGTTACGTCTTGTATGTGGGGAAATTACTTGAGCAGTTGCAGGGCCGATTGCGGGAGCTGGTTGGCTTGTTTCAGCATCTCCGTGCCCGAGGCCACCAGGATTTGGAATCGCGCGTACTGGGTGGCTTCCTCGGCCACGTCCACGTCGGCGATACGGCTGATGGCCGCCGAGAGGTTTTCTTTCGTCACCGTCAGCTGGTCGTTGGTGAAGTTCAACCGGGACTGCACCGCGCCCAGTTTCGCGCGGTCGGTGGCCACCTGCGTGATGGCCTTCTTCACCAGATCCAGCGCCACCTGCGAGCCGACCACCGACTTCAAGTTCACGTCGTCGTAGTACGTGGTGTCGTTGCGGGTGGCGAATGCGCTGATGTCCTGCGTGGACTGGTCGATCACCACATCCTGGCCCTTGAGCGTCTTGACGGCCTTGGTGTCTTCGCCCGTGGTGATGGGGTTGGCGAGGATGTAGTAGCCCTTCTTGAGCACGTTGTTGAGATTCTCGGCGTTCACGCCTCCGGAGGTGCCTTCCAGGTTCAGGCGCACATCGGCTCCGTCCGTACTCACGACGACTTTCGTCGTCATCGCACTGTCGCTGTAAAGGTCGAAGGTGTCGGCGGAGAGTTTCTTGACGTAGTAATCGGTGTACGTCGTGGCGCCGGTCGCGCCGCCGTCGCTCGTCACCTTCACCTTGTCGCCCGTGTTCAGGCCATGGGCCGTCTTGGTCACGGTGTCGGAGGAGGCCGACCAGCTGGCTCCCGTCAAGCGAGCGCCCTGCATCACCACGTCGGTTCCATCGGCGCTTACGAGCACCTTGTTCGCCCCCGTAAGGGCGTTGTCGGTGTAGAGTTCCAACGTATCGGCGGTGAGCTTCTTGACGTAATAGTTGGTGTAGGTGGAGGCCCCTGTGGCGCCACCGATGGAGCTGAGTTGCACCACGTCTCCCGACTCCAGTCCGTGGGAGGTCTTGGTCAGATTGTCAGTGCTCGCCGCCCAGGTAGCACCGCTCACGGTGTTGCCCAAATCCACGGCGCTGGTGCCGGCGGTGGCGTTGTCCTTGGTGTTGTGCAGGGTGATGTCGTTGCCCGACACATTGACATAGTAGGTCGTGCTGGCATCCGTGCCGGAGGGCACCGAGCCGCTGAGCTTGATGGAATCGCCCGTCACAAGGCCGTGGCCGGACTTGGTGAGCTTGTTGGTGAGAAAGTTGGTGGTAAACCCGTTCACCTTCACCGTCGAGGCGACAAACGTGTTGGCCGAGAGCGTCTTCACCCCGGCATCCAGTGAGCTTGAGATGGTGTCGGAGACAATGGATCCGGTGGCAAATTTGGTGCCGCCATTGTCGGTGGCCGACCAGTTGCCCAGACTGTCGCGCCACAAGGCGACCGAGGTTTTGTACGCGGCTGCCTTGAGCTCGTAGCCATCCTTGGAGAGCTTGTAGGCGTCGGAGGTGAGGTGCCAGGATTCCACGCCGGAATTGATCGCGGTGTTGTACACGTCGGCTTCGAGGTCGATGCCGACCATGGAGAAGGTGGTGCCATTCGCATCCACCGTCACGTCCATGGACCTGCCGGCGAAGAGCGACACGCCGTTGAAGTCCTGCTTGGACGTCTCGTTGACGTAGTCCTTGAGCTGCGCAAATTCCTGGTTGTAGAGGGCGCGGTCCTCGTCGGACTTGGTGGTGTCCTGCGCCAGCATGGCCAGCTCGCCCATGCGTCGGAAGGCCTTGTCGATCGTCTTCATAAAGCCGTCCTGCGTCTGCGTGAACGAGACGGCGTTAATGACGTTGTTGAGGGCGGAGTCGAGTCGCTTAATCTGAGAATTAAGGCGCGAGCTCACCGCCAGTCCGGCGGCATCGTCGGAGGGAACGATGATTTTCGAGCCGGAGGAGAGTCGGGAGAGTGACTTGGCCAGTTGGGCTTGGCTGACATTGAGGTTGTTGGCCGTTGTCTGAGCCTCAATGTTGGTATTGATGACCATGGCGTATTAGGGGTAGGGGGTTCGTTCGTTACGTCCTGTTCAACTTCCTGTTGCGAACGAGCGGAAGCGCGCCGGTCCGACGGTCTCGGGCCTTCTGGCTTCCCACATGATCGCGTCCGTTCGTCATTGCTTCCTCATAGCACCCGGTGTGCCAGCGTTCCTTCGCACATCCTTGGCGTTCGATTACCTGGCAAAGGGCGGTTGATTCATGGTCATCGCTCGACTCCAATAAAGTCGCCTTGTCTCAAGGCGTTTACTTCAAGAGTTGGAGCGCCGATTGCGGCAGTTGGTTGGCCTGCTTGAGCATCTCCGTGCCCGACGCCACCAGGATCTGGTAGCGGGCGTATTGCGTGGCTTCCTCGGCCACGTCCACGTCGGAGATGCGGCTGATGGCGGCCGAGAGGTTTTCCTTCGTCACCGTCAGCTGGTCGTTGGTAAAATTCAGTCGCGACTGGATGGCGCCCAGTTTCGCGCGGTCGGTGGCCACCTGCGTGATGGCCGATTGCAGCAGCGAGAGCGCCACCTGCGAGCCGACGACGCTCTTCAAGTTCACATTGTCGTAGTCGTCACCCAATGCCGTGGCCATGCCGGCCGCCGCCAAGTCTTGCGCGGAGGCCTTGACCACCACGACGGCGCCCGACAGATGCTTGGAAGCCAGCGAGTCCTGGTTGGTTCCCGTGGAGGTGGGGTCCACTTCCACAAACTCATCCTCCTTGCGGACGGCCCAATCGGCTGTTTGGACGCTGCCGGTTCCGACAACGGTCGTCTTGGCTGTGTAAAAAGCACCCGCGGCATAATTGGTGGCACTGCCATCAGCCGTGTTCGCGGCGGATTCCTTCACGAAGGATCCGGCTGCATATTTTGTATAGGTGTTGTCAGCGTCTTGGTTGGTGGAGGTCCATGTTCCGTCCGTCTTGCGCCACAAGTCCTTGCTGGTGTTCCACGATTGCACACTGGTGATGAAGCCGTCCTTGGAAACGCGCCAGGCGTTCTTGGTGAGTTTCCACGCATCGGTGCCGCTGTTGATGGCGGTGTTGTAGACATTGCCCGTGAGGTCAATGCCCACCATGGTGAAGGTGGTGCCGTCCGAATCGACCGTCACATCCAGTTCTTTTCCGGCAAAGAGTGACACGCCGTTAAAGTCCTGCTTGGCGGTCTCACCCACATAGGACTTGAGCTGCTCAAATTCCTGGTTGTAGAGGGCGCGGTCCTCGTCGGACTTGGTGGTGTCCTGCGCCAGCATCGCCAGCTCGCCCATGCGCCGGAAGGCCTTGTCGATGGTCTTCATGAAGCCGTCCTGCGTCTGCGTGAACGAGACGGCGTTGACGACGTTGTTGAGGGCGGAGTCGAGGCGCTTGATCTGCGAATTGAGGCGCGAGCTCACCGCCAGTCCGGCTGCGTCGTCGGAGGGCACAATAATCTTGGAGCCCGACGACAAGCGCGCCAGAGACCGCGCCAGTTGAAGCTGGCTGGTGTTCAGGTGGTTTGCGGTCTGCTGTGCCTCTACGTTTGTATTGATGACCATAATTCCCTCTAGTCGTTTGGTTCGTTACGTCTTGTCCAACTTCTTGTTGCGAACCCCTGCTCGAAATTCGTCAGGGCTTGGCCAACTGGCCTTGCTTCCGGGCTTTGATGTGGTTGATGCCAGCCGACCCGGCGGCTGCCACCTGGTTGTTGGCCATGATTTCGTCGTAGATTTCCTTGCGCATCACCCGGATTTCCAGCGGCGCTTCCACACCGATCCGCACCGCATCGCCGCTGTCCACGCGCAAGACGCGCACCTGGATGCGACCATCGATGATGATGCTCTCGTTGGGTTTTCTGGAGAGAACTAGCATCGTAAATTAAGATGTTAAGAGTTGCCCGCATGCACTAGTTGCCCATCGGATAGGCGAGTGAGAGGGAAGGCGCGTTGAGAGGGATCACCTGCCGCGCCAAACCGTTCTGCTTGTTGTAAATGATGGGACCCTTCAAATTGACCGTCACGGTCTCGTCCGGGTGCCAGGTGGCGATATTGAGCACCACCGCGTCATCCTGGGAGCGCAGTCCCAGCAACTGCTGGTCCTCGTCGGAAATCTCGATGGTATAGTTTTCCACCGCAAAGCTGGGGGGAATCACCAGAAACGACTGCTCCGCATCCCTGCCCTTCATCCATTTGTAGGGCTCCAGGTCCGGATCGCTCAGCAGTCGGAAGAACTTGTTCTTCTCAAAGCCCAGCAAGCCGGCCGGAAAATGCAGTTCCACCTCGGTCTGTGGAGGCAGCTGCACTTCGCCACGTGTCGCCAGTTGAATCGCTCCTTCGGTTCTACTCTTCTCGATCGTGATCATAACTACACAATTCTGATAGCGCAGAGCAGACGCCATGCCATGCGTCATCCATCCACGGCTCGGTGCATTGAAAATGCACTAATGACGCCAAATAAACTCAAAAACAGCGCATTATACCAATCGCTATGGAGAATTGCTCATAGCAGGTTGGCATTTTTGGCATTCTGGCTGAAGAAGTTGAGCAACAAATTGATTGCAAGGTACTTGTGAAATAATAGCTGGGGAATGCCCTCAGCTTCCAAGGATGGGGTAGTCAAAAATGGCCTAGAATTCCGCGAATTCGGAAACGGCCTGAAGTTAGCCCTCGGTAGAATCGATTCTCAGGATGGTCTCCCCTATTCGAATGGAGGTTCCGATTTGAACCTGCACGGGCCCGGCAATCTTTTTCCCGTTCACTTCCGTCCCAAATCGGCTTCCCAAGTCTTCCACCCAATGATGACCGTCCACGAACCAGATTCGGGCATGGACGCGCGACACGGTCGTGTCCGGGCTCAAGTCAATATCCACCGACTGGCTGGCATTGGGTCGCCCGATGATCGCCTGATCGCCAGGAATCTGTCGAACAACCCACCTGTTTTTGAATTTGTAGCTGACTTGCATCTGCCTTATGGCAACCCGCTGTCCCTACAGCGGGAGACCACAGAACGCAAAAAAACTGGCAAAAAATCAATCCTGAAATACAACTGCTGTGTGTCCAAGGAAATGCGATCCCAGCCCGTGTCGTCGCAACCTCATGGATCGGTGGTGGGAGTCCTCGAGCCCAATCAAGTGGTGGGAATGGGGCGGTACACCCTGCTTTGGATGTTGGGACAAGGCGGCAATTGCACCGTCTGGCTAGCGCGGGATGACCGGTTGAATGAATCGGTGGCCTTGAAGTTCCTGCAGCCTGAGGCCCACAAGGACGCACGCATGATTGCCGAACTGCGCAAGGAAACCCTGCGCAGCCGCCGATTGGGGCACAAAAACATCATCCAGCTCTACGATTTGTACGAGGCCTCGGGTGAGTTGCCCTTCATCATCATGGAATATGTGGAGGGAGGCAGCCTGCACACCCTGAGGGTTGAGGAGGCCCAGCAGTGCCTGCCTTGGGCCTTCCTGCGTCCGCTGACCTTGCAGCTCTGCCACGCGCTGGACCACGCCCACAGCGAAGGGCTCGTCCACCGCGATTTGAAACCCGCCAACATCATGGTGGATCCTCAGGGCCATGTGAAACTGGCTGACTTTGGTATCTCCCGTGCCGTCAACGACGCCTACATCCGGCTGCTCGGGATGCGCGACACGCGCGGCACCCTCACCTTCATGAGCCCGCAGCAGATGGACGGCGATCCGCCCGCACCCGCCGATGACATCTATGCGCTGGGCGCAACCCTCTACGAGTTGTTGACGGGCCGCGCCCCGTTTTTCACTGGCGACATTGCCCACCAAGTGCGCCACGTCCCTCCGCAACCCATCCACGCGTGCCTCAAGGAACTGGGTTTGAACAATCCCATTCCTCCTCAGGTAGGAAGCATCATCATGGCTTGCCTGCGGAAGAATCCCGCCGAACGCCCTCGCAGCATCTGGGACGTCGCGCGGGCCATCGAGCCTGAAATCGGCAACGAACTTGTGGTGCGTGTGCGCCCCTCGCTTTCGGCCGACCCCGTCGACGCGCCGGCCATGCACCGCTACTCGCGCGAATTCGTCCTCGTGATGATTGTGCTGGGACTGCTGTTGATTCTGGTGCTGGTGACGCTCTATTTCGCCGTCAAGGCGGGGGTGGCTTAGAAAAGCGTCTGTGCCTCTGCCAGTGTCTCGTGCGAGCCGATGTCCAGCCACCGGCCCGGCACGCGCCAAGTCAGCACCGGCTGCCGGGGATAGAGCCATTGAATGAGCCGGCCGGGCTGGTCGGGGTTGTTGCCCTCCTCAAGATAGCGGTGAATCTCGGGCAACAGAGCGCGCGGAAAATAGTACAGCGCGATGCCGATCCAGCGGCTGCGCGGGCGCTCTGGCTTTTCTTCAAAGGAGCTCACGCGGCCTTCCGCATCCATCGCCACCACGCCATAGGCTTTCGCGGCCTCCAGACTGCCAACGTCGTAAACACCCAGACACGGGGTGCCTTGCTGGCGGGCCCACGAGGCAAACCCCGCGAACGACTCGGTAAAGAGATTGTCGCCGGCCACCACCAGAATCTCGTCATCCACCCGCTGGGTGTCCAACACCCAGCGCAAATCCCCGATGGCGCCCAGCCGGTTCTCATTGCTGGTCGAAGCGTCGTTCACGATGGTGAGCGGCACCGGGCACGCCGCCCCTGCTGCCCAAGCCTCGAATTGCGGCGCATACCGGGCGTTGGTCACCACGTAGGCCCGATCAATTTGCTCCAGCGGCGCGGCGCCCAACACGCGCTCAATCATCGGCCGGCCTGCCACGGGCAGCAGTGGCTTGGGCGTGGCCAGGGTCAGCGGGTGAAGTCGCGTGGCGTAACCGGCGGCCAGCAGAATGAGCTTCACAGGGGGATGGGTCGGATTTCAAAGAGGCCCGGCGCCGTCCGCTGCACCAGGGCGCGCGAGCGGGCGAGGATGTCCACGCTCGATTCGGACTGCAGCGCCGACTGCGCCATCTCGCGGGCCTCCGAGAGCTTGAGACGCCGGACGAGGTGTTTAATCATGGGCACCATGGGCGGCGCGACACTGAGCTCGTCCACGCCCAGCCCCAGCAAGAGCGGCACCAGCGCAGGATCGCCGGCCATCTCGCCGCAAACCCCGGTCCAGATGCCGTGGCGCTTGCCCGCCTCGACCGTCATCTGGATGAGCCGCAGCAGCGCCGGATGCGTGGGGTTGTAGAGGTGGGCGATGCGCTCGTTCAAGCGATCCACCGCCAGCGTGTATTGGATGAGGTCATTGGTGCCCAGGCTGAAAAACCGGGCGCGTTTGGCCAGCGCGTCGGCCACCAGCACGGCGGAGGGAATCTCGATCATGGCACCCACCTCCAGCGCCTCGTCGAAGGGGGTGGACTTGGCGCGCAGCTCCCCCTTGCATTGTTCGAGCAGGCGGTTGGCCTCGTCGAACTCGTCCACGCTGGAAATCATCGGGTACATCACCCGCACGTTGCCGTGCGCGCTGGCTCGCAGCAGCGCGCGCAGCTGCGTGCAGAAGATGCCCGTCTCCTGCAGGCACAGGCGGATGGCGCGCCAGCCGAGGAACGGATTGCTCTCGGGCGCGCCCTGCCAGGTGCCCGAGAGCTTGTCGCCGCCGATGTCGAGCGTGCGGAAGATGACCCCATTGGGCTTGAGCGCCGAGGCCACGCGGTGATAGGCCAGATACTGCTCCTCCTCGGTGGGCAGGGTGTCGCGCTCCATGAAGAGGAACTCGGTGCGGAAGAGTCCCACACCCTCGGCGCCGCAATCGATCACGGCGGCCGTGTCGCTGATCTGCTCCACGTTGGCCGAGAGCACCACGCGGTGCCCGTCGAGCGTGATGGCCGGGGTGTCGCGGTTCTCCGCCATCCGGGCGTGCAGATCGACCTGGCGCCGCTCCAGCTGGCCATATTCAAAAAGCGTCTGGTCGCTTGGGTTGCGAATGACCAGCCCGTTAAAGCCGTCCAGCAGCACGAAGTCGCCCGAGCTGAGTTCATGCACCGTGTGCTTGAGCCCCACCACCGCGGGGATGCCCATTGAGCCTGCGAGGATGGCCGTGTGCGACGTCTTGCCGCCGACGTCCGTCGCAAAGCCCAGCACGTTTTCGCGGTCCAGTTGCGCGGTGGCCGAGGGGGTCAGGTCGTGGGCCAGCACGATGCGCGGCTCGGGCAGGTGGCGCAGGTCGTGTGTGGCGTCCTTGCCGGAAAGATTGCGCAGCACGCGCCCGGTGAGGTCGCGCAGGTCGGCGGCGCGCTCGCGCAGATACTCGTCGTGCAGGTCCGCCAGCGCGCGCGTGTACCCGCTGGCCACGTCGTGGAAGGCGAACTCCGCCGCAACCCGCTTCTCGCGGATGCACCGAATGACCTGGTCGATCAGCACCTGATCTTCCAGCACCAGGGCATGCGCCTCGAAGATCTCCGCGTCGTCGGCGCCCAGCCGCTGGCGCACCTTCGACTGGAGGTCGCGGATTTGCTCGCGCGTGCGCACCAGCGCCGCCTCCAGCCGGTCGATTTCAGAAGAAACCTTTTTCTCGGGAATCAGCCGGCGCTCCGGCGCCTCGACCTGCCCGCCATCCAGCACCAGCACCCGGCCCTGCACCACGCCGGCCGACGCGGCGATGCCCCTGAAAATCTGTTCGCCGGGTTGAGGAGCCATCGCCACGCACGATGATGGGTGCGGGCTGCGGCACCCCTCAAGCAAATTTGCAGATTCCCGAGGCAGGATAGAAACGGCGTGCCAGCCCCGCTGTGTTCGGGTATGCGTGGCGTGTGAACAAGATGCGGCGCATCCGCAACCTGGCTCTGATGGGATTTATGGGCACGGGCAAGTCCAGCGTCGGAAGGATCGCCGCCGCCGAGCTGGGATTTGAGTTCGTGGACACCGACGCGCTGGTGGAAAAGTCCGCCGGCCAGTCCATCGCCGACTGCTTCGCGCAGCAAGGCGAGGGGGCCTTTCGCGCGCTCGAGTCGGCCGTGGTGCAGGCGCTGGCCCCTCGCGAGCGGCTGGTCATCGCCACCGGCGGCGGCCTGGTGGTCACCCCGGGGAATCTGGAGAGCCTGCGGGCCCACGCACTCATGGTCTGCCTATGGGCGGGGCCGGAAACGATTCTTCGCCGCACGCAGCACCACACCCACCGGCCGCTGCTGATGGACGCCGATCCGCTGGCCAAAATCCGCGAGCTGCTCGCCTTGCGCGAGCCGCACTACCGGCGGGCCGACATCATCATTAACAGCGATCACCGGCCCCTGCGCGAGGTGGCGCAGCAGGTGATCCACCAGTTCATGGAGTCGGTGGCGCGCGAGGCTTGAGGCCGGGCGCTTTTTTTCAAAACAAGCCTTGCCGCGGTGCTGGGTCGCGCTCGGCCGCCACCACCAGGCTGATGCTGGTCGCCAGCGCCCAGCCCCACGCGGCCATCATCACGGCCATGCCGCCCAGCGCCAGCCCGCCCCACTGGTCCAGAATGCCGCTCATCTGCAAGCGCGCCTGCCGCCAGTCCATCGCCGGTTCAATCTCGGCATCGGAAGACGACTCCATCCGGGCCACACCGCGGTAGGCGTCGAGCGCCTTGTCCACCGCGTGAAGCGCCAGCGGCGCGAGCATGAGCAGGCCCGTGGTCAGCAGGAGCAATTGCAGCCAGCCCACACGGCGCCCGCCCTTGAGCGATCCGGCGCCGGGCAGCACCAGCAGGTTCACCCACAGGCAGCGCATGGCCGCCGCGCGTGCGCGCCGCACGGAGTCGCCCGGGCGTGGGGGCCTGGTGCTCATGCGGCTGAAAGCTCGTCCAGCTTGGCGGCGGCGCGCCCGTCATCGATCACGGTGGCGGCCAGCGACCATCCCGCGGCGATCGAATCCACCTTGCCTGCCACCACGAGCGCCGCGCCGGCATTGAGCAGCACCGCGTCGCGCCTGGCGCCGCGCTCCTCTGCTTGCAGAAGGCGCCGGGTGATTTGCGCATTGGCCTGCGCGTCGCCTCCCGCGAGAGCCTTGAGCGACGTCTGCTGCAGCGGCAGTGCCGTGGCGTCGAACACCCCAAGGGACACGTCACGGCCCGGCCCGAAATCCGCCACCGTGGTGGGTCCCAGCGTGGAAAACTCGTCCATCGCCATGGCGCTCTGCCCATTGACTCCGGGCACCTGACCGCAAACCACCATGCCCCGGCGCAGGCCCAGCGATTGCAGCACGCGCGCCAGGGGTTCGCAAAGCGCGGGGCTGGGCACACCCAGCAGCTGAACCGTGGGGAGTGCGGGGTTGAGCAGCGGCCCCAGAAGGTTAAAGAGCGTGCGCTGGCCTCGCTCGGCGCAAAGCTTGCGCGCCGGGGCGATGTGCCGGAAGGCCGGATGGTAGCGGGGCGCAAAGAGAAAGACAAAGCCATGCCTTGAGAGGGACTGCGCCGCGTCCGTGGGCGCCAGATCGATGGGAATGCGCAGTGCTTCGAGCACATCGGCGCTGCCGCTCTTGCTAGTGATGGCGCGGTTGCCGTGCTTGGCCACGGGCACGCCCGCCGCCGCGCACACCAAGGCCGCGGTGGTGGAGATGTTAAAGGTGTGCAAGTGGTCGCCGCCAGTGCCGCAGACATCCAGAATCTCTCCGGCGCGAGTGGTGGCGTCCAGCGGCACGGGAACGGCGCGCTCCCGCAGCGCGCGCGCAAAGCCCGCCAGTTCGGCAGTTGATTCGCCCTTGAGTGCCAATGCCGTGAGAAAGTCGGCCTTGGCCTCGGTGGGGACGGACTCGGCCGCCAGTGCCCCCACGGCTTCCAGCACCTGCGCCTCGTCGAGGTCGCTCCGCTGGCGGAGGTGTTGAATCAGGAGCGTGAGCACCCCGTGGAGAATAGTGGGCGCGGCAGTGGTGCAAAGTGAAATCCGGTGGAACCCGCGCGGGTGCTGCGCTAGCCTGCCCCGCGTGGAGTCTCAACCGACGGCACGGGTGCTGCCGACACACACGCCGGCCCTCTTCGACGAGGCGGTGGCGTGTGCCGCGGCGCAACTGCGCGCAGGCGGGCTTGTGGCATTGCCCACCGAGACGGTGTATGGGCTGGCCGCCAATGCGCTCGATGCCAAGGCTGTCGCTGCGGTGTTTGAGGCCAAGGGCCGGCCGTCGCACAATCCCATTATCGTGCATGTGGCCAGTCTGGCCATGGCGCAGCAATGCGTGCGCGAGTGGACGGGCGGCGCGGCGCGGCTGGCGCGGGCGTTCTGGCCCGGGCCGCTCACGCTGGTGTTGCCGCGTGCGCCCATCATCCCCGACATCGTCACCGCAGGAGGCGACACGGTGGGGGTGCGATGGCCCAGTCACCCGTTCATGCAGGCAGTGATCGGCGCGTGCGGTTTCCCTCTTGCCGCGCCCAGCGCCAATGCGGCCAACCAGCTTTCTCCCACCAACGCCGACCATGTGTGGCGGCAGCTGGGAAATCGCGTGGGGCTGATCGTGGATGGCGGGCAGTCGCAGGTGGGCATCGAGAGCACCGTCGTGGACTTGAGCGGCCGCGAGGCGCGCGTGCTGCGCCCGGGCATGATTCACACCCCATCGCTGGCCGCCGCGCTGGGGGATGAAGCGGCCCTGCAGTCCGGGCCGGCACCCGCGGATTCCGAACCCTTGCGCAGCCCCGGCCAGTTGCCGCGCCACTACGCTCCCACGGCGCGGCTCTTGATTTGCGAGTGGACGAGCGCAGACGATCTAGAGCAACAGCTTGGCAAATACCGCGCGAATGCCGATCGCATTCACATCATTGCGCACACGCGCATTCCGCCGGGCACCCGCTTTGGTTCCGTCAGTGTCATCCCGCGCGATGCCGAGGCCTATGCGCGCGCCCTCTACGCCGAGCTGCACCGCTGCGACGCGGCGGGTGCTGAGCTCATCGTGGCCGAGGCTTTGCCCGAGGGCTCTGAATGGAACGGCATTGCCGACCGCCTGGCCCGCGCCTCCGCGTGACCGGCGCCGCGGCCAAAGGCCATCGCGCGGTGAATGACCTTTGTTTGACTCAGCGCGAGGGGTGGCCCTAGCGTCGGTGCCGAAACGGCTGGCAATTGAAGGCGTATCAGGATTTGTTGAGGCAGGTGTTGGAGTGCGGAGGGGAGAAATCAGACCGCACGGGCACGGGCACACTCTCGGTGTTTGGCGCGCAGGCGCGCTTCGACCTTCGGGAGCGGTTCCCGCTTCTGACCACCAAGAAGCTGCATCTGAAGTCCATTGTGTATGAGCTGCTGTGGTTCCTCAAGGGCAGCACCAACGTCAAATGGCTGC
>SYLI01000020.1 GCA_005809105.1 Verrucomicrobiales bacterium
GCGGTCGCAAGGGTGATGAGCATCCGGAAGACATCCTCGCGATGCTTCAAGTCGACTTTGAGTTCCGCCAGCGCCGCCGGCGGCAGACTGAAAATCAGGTTCACGTAGAAGCCCGCGCTGACCTTCTTGTCCGTCACGCGCGCAAAGGCACGGCGATCAAGCTTCTGCTCAGCCTCGATCTTGCCGCCCAGCTTGATGATGGATTTCTTGGCCGACTCGATGGCCTTGAGAGCCCCATCGGCCTGGCCGGCGGTGTTCAGAATGATGAGTCCTTCGTAGCGTCTCACTTCGTCGTTTATTCGTTCGTTGTTGTCTCTTGCCGCACTAGCGGCCCTTCCCGTTGTAATCATTCATGGCAGCCTGGATGCCTCGCTTGAGCCAGCACTCCACCTGCTCCGCAGCGCGTCCGACCGACCCTTCCAGCGTCATCCGTTCCTCGGCGGTGAACGAACCCAGCACGTGCGCGCTCAAGTTGCCACCCCCGGTGGGCCGGCCGATGCCGATACGCTGGCGCGGGTAGTTTGTCGAGGCGACGTGCATCTCGACCGATTCCAACCCATGATGGCCACCGCTGCCGCCCTCGGGCAGCAGCCGAACCTCGCCCAACGCAAGGTCGGCATCATCCACAACAATCAACAACCGGTCTAGCCCGATTTTGTAATAATCGGAGAGCGGCCCCACCGCCTCACCGCTGAGGTTCATGAAGGTCTGCGGCTGGCAGAGCAGCACGCGGCACCCCTCAAGGTCCGCCCTCGCCACGCGGGCAGAGAACCGCTTCTCCTCGGCCCATTGGGCGCTCCACCGACGCGCGAGCCCCTCCACCGCCAAGAACCCGGCGTTGTGCCGGGTGTTCGCGTAAGTGTCGCCCGGATTGCCCAAGCCGACGATAAGGCGCCAGGAATCCATCGCATCCTGTGACGCGGCTTCGAGGCCGCGACAAGGCAATCAGGCCGGCTACTTGCCCTTGGCCTTGGCTTCGGGCGCTTTCTTGCCGTCGGCCTTCTTGGCATCCGCAGCGCCTTCGGCCTTGCCGGCCTCGGCTTTCGCGCCCGCGGCACCTGCCTCGCCCCCCTCGACGGGAGCCGCACCCTCGACCGCCACGGCCTCGGTGGGCTTTGCCTCCTCGGCCTTGGGGATGGCAACAGAGAAGACAGCAAATCCGGGGTTCCCCAAGATTTCCACTCCGGCGGCCGGCTGGATCTCACCAATGTGAATGGACTTGTCCACTTCCAAGCCGGTGACATCCACATGAATGATTTCGGGCAAATCCTTGGGAAGGGCGCGAACCTTGAGTTTAAACATCACGTGCTCAAGCACGCCGCCGCCGGTCTTGACGCCGACGGGCTCGCCCACGGCCTCGACGGGCACGGAGACGGTGACCTTTTCATCGGCGCGCACGGCGTGCAAATCGACGTGCAGGAACGAACCTGAGATGGGGTGGTGCTGCACTTCCTGCAGCAGCGCCAAGTGGCTGGCGCCTTGAAGCGACAAGTCCACCAGCACCGTCTCGGAGGTGGCGTGATGCACCAGGGTTTCCAGCGCCTTCTGATCCACCTCCACGGCGCGCGGGCTGCCTTCGCGCCCATAGAGCACGCCGGGCACGCGCCCGCCGGCGCGAAGTTTCTTTACGGCGTTTCGCTTCGCAGCCGCGCGCGGAAATGCTTCCAATGCTACCGATTTCATCTGTTGTCTTCCTGGGTTGACTTACACTCTCCCGCCCCCAAAAGAGAAGAGCGAGGTCACCGACGAATTGGTGTGGATCCGCTTGATTGCCTCCCCCAGCAAACCGGCCACCGACAACGTCGTGATCTTCACTCCCTTGAATGAAGGGCGTGGGACACTATCAGTCGTGACCAACTCGTCAATATTGGAATTCTGGAGGCGCTTGACCGCCTGCTCGTTCAACACCGCGTGGCTCACACAGGCCAGGATGCGCCGCGCCCGCCGGCGCCGTAGCAGCTTGGCGGCGTTGACCAGCGTGCCGGCCGTCTCGGTCAGGTCATCGACCAGCAGCACGGTCTTGCCCGTAACGTTGCCAATGACCGTCATGCCCTCGACCTCGGTGTCGCTCTTGCGGCGCTTGGCCACAATCGCCAGATCGGCCTTTAACACCTGCGAATAGGCATGAGCCATCTTGAGCCCGCCCACATCGGGACTGACTACCGCCAGATTGCCCAGCTCGAGCTTGCGGAAATAGTCGAACATCACCGGTGCGGCGTAGAGGTGGTCCACCGGGATATCAAAGAAACCCTGGATCTGCTGTGCGTGCAGATCCATCGTCAGCACGCGGTTGGCGCCGGCGGCGACCAGCAGGTTGGCCACCAGCTTGGCGCTGATGGGCACGCGGGGCTGGTCCTTGCGGTCCTGCCGCGCGTAGGCGTAGAAGGGCAGCACCGCCGTGATGCGCGAGGCACTGGCGCGGCGCAGCGCATCGATCATGATGAAGAGTTCCATCAGGTGCTGGTTGCCGTTGGGCGCGCAGGATTGCACCACGAAGGTGTCCTCGCCCCGCACGTTCTCTTCGATCTTCACGAAGGTCTCGCCGTTGGGAAAGTCGCGCACGGTACACTCGCCCAGCGGCACACTGATACCCTGACAAATAGCCTCGGCCAACGGCCGGTTGGATCTGCCTGAAAATATCTTCACAGGGAAACGGGTTTGCCTCGCGCTGTCAGCCTGTGGCGATGTCCTGGGTGGCCACGCCCCGGGCGGTCTGCGCTGCGCGGAACGCCTCGTACGCCGCGCGGTGATGTGGGTGCTTGTTTCCTACAATGGCGGCCGCCAGCAGTGCCGCGTTGCGCGCGCCAGCCTTGCCCACGGCCAGCGTGCCAACCGGGACGCCTGCGGGCATCTGCACCATCGAGAGCAGCGAGTCCAGTCCGTCGAGCTTGGATTCCATCGGCACTCCCAGCACGGGCAACGCCGTGAACGCTGCCGCCACGCCCGCCAGATGCGCCGCGCCGCCCGCCGCGGCGATGATCACCTCCCGACCGCGCGAGGCGGCCGAGCGCGCCCAGTCATGCAGCAGATCGGGAGTTCGGTGAGCGGAAATGACTTTCGCTTCGCAAGGCACCCCCAGCTCGCCCAGCTGCGCCACGCAGTGCTGCATCACTTCCCAGTCGGAATGGCTGCCCATGATCACTCCCACCAGCGGTTGGTAACTCGCGCTCATTTTGGAAAAACGGGAAGCGGCACGCTAGCGGAACGCCCCCTGCCCCGTCCAGTCCGGATTGCGGTGAGGCACGCGCCAGCCGGTGACCCATGACAAAGCTAACGCCCCCGGGCGCGATCCAGCGCGTCCAGCACGATGCCCGGGGTGAGCACCTCCGGCAGCGCCACCGGCGGCGACACGCCGTCGGCGGAATACACTAGCACCAGCGGCACGCCCGCGCGGTGGTGTCGCGCCAGCTCCTCGCGAATGGCGTCGCTCTTGCGATCGGTGAAGTCGGCCTTGAAGAGCGCCGCGCCCACCGACGCGAGCTTGCGACGCACGCGATCCACCTCGATGCTCGTGCGCTTGTTCACCTTGCAGGTCAGGCACCAGTCGGCCGTGAAATCCACCAGCACCGGCCGCCTTTGCGCCCGCGCAGCCGCCACGGCCTCGGGGCTCCACGGCTTCCACTCCAGCCGGTCCTGAAAGACCACTAGGCAACCCGCGCCCAGCCCCAGCAACGCCAGGCACAGCACCGCGGCAAATCCACGATGCCGTTGCCCGCGCTGGATGAACTCTCCGTACACCCATGCCGTCAATGCTAGCACCACCGTCATCAGGCCCAGCCGCAGTGTGCCGTTGTCAAAGTGAGGTGCCAGCAGAGTGAGCAGCCACACCGCCGCCGCGAGCATCGGGAAACCCATCGCCTGCTTGCACTGTTCCATCCACGGCCCGGGCGCGGGAAGCAGGCGCAGCCAGCGCGGTTGGAAACTCAAGAGCAGGTACGGCAGCGCCAGCCCAGCCGCCACGGCACTGAAGAAGGCCACCACCACCCAGGGCGGTTGCACGAACGCGACGCCCGCCGCCGCCGCCAGTCCCGGCGCGGTACAGGGCGTGGCCAGCGCCGTGGCCAGCATGCCGTTAAAGAATGAGCCGGCGTAGCCTTCGCGCCCCGCCAGGTCTCCCGCCCGGTTCATGGCGCCGGCACCCAGCATCACCTCGAAGACGCCAAAGAGATTGAGCGCCACCAGCGTCATCACCACCAGCATCACCAGCAGAAACCCCGGATGCTGCATCTGCATCCCCCACGCGCCGCCACCCGCCTGGCGGGCGCCCAGCACCACGCCCGCCAGCACCAGCAGCGAAAACCACACTCCCAGCGAATAGACCACACCATGTCTGCGAACGCGCGCAGGATCCTTTGTGCTCTGCTCGACAAATCCCAGGATCTTGAGCGAGATCACCGGCAGCACGCAGGGCATGATGTTGAGCAGCAGTCCTCCCAAAAACGCGCCTGCCACCATCATCAGCAGGGCGGCACCGCCCAGTACGGGGGCGGCCACTTTGTTGGAGTCGGCCGGCGGCGGCCCGACCTTCAACGCAACCTCCATGCCACGGGTCGCGTTGTCGGCCGCCTCCATTCGCACGACGCCGCCAAGGGTTTCGGGCCATGCCCCCGCGCGGACGCGCACGCGATGGGTGAAGGCGAAGGTGCCGTTGCCCAAGAGGCCATCGGCCGCAGGCTCCACCTCGAACTGTCCCGCAGCATCAAGATACGGGAAGAAGGCTGCCTTGGAATCGGCGGCGAGCGCCGGAACGCGAAAGGTCAGCGGACGGCGACTGTCCTTTTCGGGGCCCGACCACCATGCGGCCAGCGGCGCGGCCGCAGGCTTTGGCCAAGTGCGCCTCGTGCGCTCAAAAAGCGGCGCATCCGCCGTGGCGGCCGTTGCACCTCCAACCTCAAGCGTTGCCTGCACCGACACTGTGCCAGGCACGCAGGTTTCGTGGCATTCCAGCCAGTCCACCTTGGCGCGAAGCGAGAGCGGCCCGAGCGGCACCCCTGCCGAAACGGTCAGCGGCACCATCAGCATCACCTCGCGGTGGTACACATAGGTGGTGAGTTCCATCCAGGTGAGTTTCTCGGGCACCGGCCAGCGGATATCGCCGGCACGGACGCCTGCGGGGAGTTGCCACTCGATCTTGGGCGCTTCGCCCGACTCGCCGTGGTTGCGCCAATAGATGTGCCAGTGGTTTGGAATGGTGAAGTGGATGCCAGCCCACACGGTCTCGCTGGGCTTGGTGCCATTCTGCTCGAGCATGAGCCGCACCTGACTGCGGGCCGTAAGCGTGCTGAACACCTCCTGCGCCGGGGCGAGAAGCGGAAGCCACACTGCAAGCCAGCCAAGAATGCGTCGCATTGGCAGTGATGTTGCCAGAACCCCAAAGCCAGTAAAACGCCAAACTTGCAGGGGGTTGCCACGAGGCGGCTTGCGCCGTAGAGTCTTTCCATGCTGGCCGATAAAATGGTGCCGAAGAACCTTGTGGCTGCGGGATTCCGCGTGGGCGACGAGCGCCTCGTGCGCCTCACAGCGCAGGCGGCCACGAAGGTTGCGGCGCTGCTGCAGCGGCAGGGCCGGCCACAAGGAGTGCTGCGCGTCGCGGTGATGGGCGGAGGGTGCAGCGGGTTGCAATACAAGATGGACCTTCAGGATGGGCCGGCGAACCGCGACATCCTGGTGGAAAGCGCGGGCGTGCGCGTGGTGGTTGACCCCAAGAGTGCCCTTTACGTCACCGGCAGCGAGCTTGACTACAGCGACCAGCTCGAAAGTGCGGGCTTCAAGGTTCACAACCCCAATGCGGCCACCACCTGCAGCTGCGGCGAGAGCTTCAGCGCCTAACCGGGCGATGCAAGATTCCTTCGCCCTGCTGGGGGAGGCGCGCCGCCCGTGGCTGGATGTTGGTCTGCTCAAGGAATCATTCCTCAAGCAGTGTGCCCAAGCTCATCCGGACCGGTTCACCAGTCCCAAGGAGAAAGCCGCGGCACAATCCCGCTTTGCCGAGTTGAACGCGGCCCACGAAACGCTGCGAAGCACCAAGCGGCGCCTCCAGCACCTGCTGACCCTCGAGCGTGGCGTCAAGCCCTCCGACATCCACGACATCCCCGCGGCGCTGGCCGACGTGTTCGTGGAGATCATGGAACTGGTGCAGCGGGTCGATCGCTTTCTCGCCGCGCGCCAGTCGCTCCCTTCGGCCCTGCTCAAGGCCCGGGAGCAGGCCGCCGCTCTGGAATGGTGGGAGAAGGTCGAGGCGTTGCGTGCACGGCTCAATGCCCAGCAGCAGGCGCTGGACGCGAGCCTCCAGCAACTGTCCGTTTCCTGGCGCAATCCGACGCCTGAAATCTGGGAGAAAGTGGAGCAGGCTTATCACCAGGCCAGTTATCTTTCGCGATGGCGGGGACTGCTGCAGGAGCGCAGCCTGCGGCTGAGTCAGTGAAACATCTTCGAGTCCGTCGCCGTCATCCCCTTTGAAAATCATTGAATCCGACGGCGGATGGGATTATCCAATCCCCTTAAGAAGGACATGACTATGCGTTTGATTCTCTCAGTTCTCACGGCCACGGCAGCTTTCCATGCATTTGCCGATGACTGGCCGACGTGGCGCGGCGTTAATCGCGACGGCATCTCCAAGGAGGTGGGACTGCTCAAGCAATGGCCTGCTGATGGTCCCAATCTGGCATGGAAGGCAACGGGAGCGGGTGTGGGTTTCTCCAGCGTCAGCGTCGTTGGCGGACGCGTCTTCACGATGGGTGATGGCGACGATGCCAGCTACGTGCTTTGTTACAGCGCGGCGGATGGCAAGCCGGTGTGGAAGTCGCAGCCCGTCGGCAAGACAGGGGGCAGTTACAAGGGCACGCGATGCACGCCCACTGTGGATGGTGAGCTCGTGTACGCTCTTGGACAGTTTGGCGACTTTGTCTGTTTGCGCGCGGCCGATGGCCGGGAAGTCTGGCGCAAGAGCCTTCAGAAGGACTTTGGCGGCAACTATTCGGGCTGGCAATACACCGAGTCGCCGCTGATCGATGGCGAGAAGGTGGTGTTCACCCCCGGTGGTCCGCGGGGCACGATCGTGGCGCTCAACAAGAAAACCGGCGCCCTGGTCTGGCAAAGCAAGGAATATAAGGATGGCGCGCACTACGCGTCCTTGATCGCGGTGAATCACGGGGGGCGCAGGCAGTACGTTCAGCTCACCGCACAGAGCGTCGCGGGAGTGGATGCAGAGACGGGCAACCTGCTCTGGCGGGCGGCGCGGCAGGGACAGACGGCCGTCATCCCCACTCCCATCTTCAGCAACGGGCATGTGTATGTCACCAGCGGCTACGGGGTCGGCTGCAATCTCTTCAAGGTCAGTGCCGAGAGTGCCACGTTCACCACCGAGCCCGTGTACAAGAACAAGGAGATGACCAACCATCACGGCGGCGTCATCCTGTTGGGCGACCACCTTTACGGCTACTCCGATGGGCGCGGCTGGGTGTGCCAGGACTTCAAGTCGGGCGAACAGGTGTGGGCCAACCCCGGCGTGGGTAAGGGTGCCATCGCCTATGCCGACGGCCATTTCTACTGCCGCAGCGAGGGCCGCGAAGGCAAGGTTGGGCTGATCGAAGCGACCTCCAAGGGGTACGTGGAGAAAGGCGGCTTCAAGCAGCCCGAGCGTTCGAAGGAGAGTGCATGGGCGCACCCGGTCATTGCCAACGGCAGGCTCTACCTGCGCGACCAGGACATCCTGCTCTGCTACGACATCAAGGCGAAGTAGGGGAACCGAGTTTTTCCTCGGGAGGGGCAACCGGCCCCCTGCCCTTGCGGAAGAAGGTTGCCCAGTATTCGAAGTAGTCGACCTCTTCGGTGGCTTCGTAGGGGATCTCGATCCCCTCCACCCTGCGGTATTTGCCATCCCTGTCGGTGATTCGCACATTGTGCAGGCGGTGATACCGGGTGACACGGCGCGTGTGCGTCCCGTCAAACCGGCGGGAACTGAGCACCACATCGGAGCCGATTTTTCTCGCGAAGTCTTCAAGATCCCCTCTTACGGAAGTCTCCGTGACAAATCGGGACTGGCCAAGGCGCGTGGCGTTTTGATCCTGCGCCGCCGCCCTTGCGCTGTGATTCTCGAAAGGCACAGAGATGACTTGAACAGGCATCGAAGGGCTGCCCGTGCGGAGGTCGGAAGTGGGAACGTCCGGCTCGAAATGCTTTTCGTAGAGATTGACGCATCCCGTGCCGGCCAACGCCAACACGCCCATCCATGCGGCCAGGATGATTCTCATGCTCCTAGGCTACACTCTTCCGGAACAAAAGCCAGAGTGCCCCTCTCACCCCAGCGACTCGCGCATCGCCGCGAACAAACCCTTGCCGGCATCCACCGCCACCGGCTCGGCTCCCTTTTGGTTCCAATCCTCCACCCACTGCGCTGGCAGATCCTGCAGGAAGCTCGACGGATGGCATGGCGTCAGTTGCCCGTATTTCTTGCGGGAGAGACAGTGCGTCACCACCAGCGTCTTCATGGCGCGTGTCAACGCCACGTAGAAGAGCCGCCGCTCTTCATCCAGCGTGCCCTCGGCCTTGGCGCGACTGTGCGGCAGCAGCCCCTCTTCCACGCCCACCACGAACACATGGGGATACTCCAGCCCCTTGCAGCTGTGTGTCGTGATGAGCGTGACGACATCGCCGGCGGGTTCTTCCTCCGACTCCCGGTCGGCATCCAGCGTCAGATCCTCAAGGAACTTGAGGAGCCGGTCCATGGGGGCGGAATCCGGGCCATCCAAGGTTGCCACCAGGTCGTGCAGGTTGCGAACGCGGTTCTCCCCCGCTTCCGCCTCTTTCTCTCCGCGGCGCAGTTCGCCCGCGTAGTCGATCTCCGCCAGCCAAGCCTTCGACCATTGCGAAAGCGACACCGAGGGCGCCTCCAACGCTGCACGGTGCCGCACGATAAGTTTTACAAATTCCTCCACCGCCGCTCCCGCGCGGGCAGGCAGTTGTGCACGAACCGCCTCCTGCTCCATGGCGCGCCACACCGAACAATTCGCGGCCTGGCTGGCCGCCAGCAGGCGCTCCATGGTTGCCTCGCTCAACCCGCGGGCAGGCACGTTGGCGATGCGCAGCAGGCTCGCGTCATCGTTGGGGTTGAGAAACGTCTTGAGGTACGCCAGAAAGTCCCGGATTTCGCGCCGGTCAAAAAAACTCTGCCCGCCAACGAGACGATACCGCACGTCCGCCGCACGCAGCGCCGTCTCGAGCGGGCGTGATTGGATGTTGGTGCGGAAGAGAATGGCGTGATCGCGCCAGGGAATGCGCCGGGCCTGGCGTCGAAACTCGATCTCCTCGACCACCGAGCGCGCCTCCACCTCCTCGTTCTCAAACGCCTGCAACCGGAGCTTCTCACCGGTCCCGTTGCGCGACCAAAGCCGCTTGGGCCGCCGGCGCACGTTGCGCGCGATCACCGCGTTGGCCGCCTCCAGAATCGCCGTGGTGGAACGGTAGTTTTCCTCCAGCTTGATGACGCGCGCCTCGGGGAAGTACTGCTCAAAATCCAGAAGGTTGGACACCTCTGCCCCGCGCCAGCCGTAGATGCTCTGGTCGTCATCCCCCACGGCGCAGAGGTTGCGATGCTGCGACGCCAGCGCCTGCACCAGCTCAAATTGCGCGCGGTTGGTGTCCTGGTACTCGTCCACCATCACCCACTGGTGGCGTTCGCGGCATTCCCCCAGCGACTCGGGGAATTCCCTGAAGAGGCGCAGCACCAGCACCAGCAGGTCATCGAAATCCACCGCGTTTGCGGCGTGCAATGCGCCGTCGTACCGGCGGCGGATGTGCGCCGCCAGTTCGGCCGCATTGCCCGCTCCCGAGAGCAGCTCGGGCGAACCGCCGTTTTTGATGCGCGAGAGAAGTGAATGCACCTCGCGTGGATCCACTTTCGCGCCGTGGCCGCTGATGGCGCTTAAAACCTTGCGCACCACGCCCAGCTGCTCGGACTCGCTGTAGATGACAAAGTTTCGTTTGTAACCCAGCCGTTCGATGTGGCGCCGCAAGATGCGAACGCAGAGTGAATGAAACGTGCACACCGTGGGCGACTGGCCGCTAGCCTTCACGGCAGGCGGCAGCAGCGCCGCCACGCGCTGGGCCATCTCGCGGGCGGCCTTGGTGGTGAAGGTGACGGCAAGAATGTTTTGGGCGGCGATGCCGCTATCCACCATGTGCGCCACGCGGTGCGTCAAGGTGCGGGTCTTGCCCGTGCCGGCTCCCGCCAGAATCAGCAGCGGCCCGCGCAACGTCCGAGCCGCCTCGCGTTGCTGGGGATTGAGTCCTGAAAGGTTGGCCATGGCGCCCGGGGAGTAAAGGCCACACACCCCACCCAAGCCAACCGCAAGTCATTCACAACCCCGGCACCGGCCCGGCGTCATGGCGGCGGGCACTGCAGGCTCTCTTTGAGGAACTGCTCCACATCCTTAAAGCGCGCCACGTTGTCTGGGTTAAGCGCCATGAGGGTCTGATGCGCCTCCAGACTGGTTTCGCCCAGTTGGCGCCGCGTGGGAGACTGTGCGGATTCCACCGGCTGCCAGTCGGTGCCCGGCGAGTCGGAGCCGGTGAGCATTTTGAAGAAGGACATGACTCCTAGGTTTTCAAGCTGGGACACGATGCGGACATTGGCGTTTCGCAGCTGGATGGGCTGTGCCGTCCGCTGGCTCAAGCTGGCCAGCACGCCCAGAAAGGTGCTGTCCATGTTCACACATTGGGTCAAATCGAGCAGGAGCGCACGTCCGGTCGCCTCGCAGCACCGGCCCGCCAGGGTCTTGAAATCCACGCTCACGTTGTATCCGGCCGGCCCGGCAATCCGCACGCAGACCACGTCGCCCGCAAGGGCCACTTGCATGGTGGTGTGTGGCAATTTCATGGCGAGGCGATCTGCACCAAGGTGTGCCGCAGCAGAAACGCATCATCGGAGGCGGTTGACACCAGCCGCCGGTTGCAGTCCAGCAGCAGTTCCAGCGCGCGCACCAGTTCCTTCTGGGTGTATTTGCGCGCCTGGGAGAGCGCCTTGAAAAGCACGTAGGGGTTGAGGGCCAGCGGATTTAATTTGGGCTCGGCGGGGAACGCGTCGGCGGGCACGCCTGCCAGTTGGGATTGGAAGGCCGTGTAGTCGGAGACGGGCCGCAGCCAGCCTGCGTCGAGCATCACGCGCACGAAGAGCAGCGCGCGCACCTTGCTGACAAGCCCGTACACCAGACCGATGCCAGACTTGTCAGTCCCCCGCTTCGCGGCCCACAGCTCCTCATCGAGCCGGTGCAGCATCGTCACCACCTTGCGCTCACCCAGCGCGTCGCCCAATGCAAAGGCCCGCGCATGGTGCCCGCGTGTGGCAACCGCCTCCACGTCGCCCCTCGTCACGAGCGCGCGGCCATGCGTGTACAGCGCAAGCTTCTCGCACTCGGTGGCGAGCGCGCGGGCGTCGGGCCCCACCCATTCGACCAGCCCGGCGAGCGTTTCCGGATCCATCTTGCGTCCCAGCGCCCTCAGCCGTGCCGCGGCGATCTCCCCTGCCCTGCCCTGCCAGTCGCGATCGTTCACGGTCAGCGCTGCGTGAACCTCCGTGTGTCCGAGTTTTTCCAGAGTCTTGAAGAGCACCTTGCGCCGGTCGACCTTTCCGGCACTGACGAGCAGCCTCACGTTGTCCCAAGGGAAGGCTTTGAGTTCCGCCGCCAGATCTGAGAGAAGATCGCCCAATCCCGCCGCCTGCGACACGCGGTCTTCGCCCAGGAAGTTGCAGGCTTTGAACCACACCACCTTCGCGCCCCCAAACATGGGCAGCGTCTGCAGTGCCTCGCGGAGCTTGACGAGCGCCTTGGCGGCCTCTTGCGCCGTGGCGGCCGTGGCGTCGATCATCTCGTGATCCATCCCGTCGGCGGCAGCACACCACGCCTTAAAAACCTGAGCGGCGCGCTGGGAGACGGCAAAGTCGTCGTCGCCATGAATGAGCGCCAACGGCGGTGCGGGGGCGGATGGGCTACTCTCCGGTTTCTTCGTTGGCACCTTGATTGATCTGGTCGAAAAATTGGCTCATGTCCTCCACGGCCTCAAAGAGCGCGCTTTGGACGTAGATGGGCACTTTCTGGCTTGTCGCGATAGCCAGGCAGTCGCTGGGCCTGGCATCCAATTCGACCAGCTTGGTGCCCAGTTCGTTTTGCTGCTTGAGAATGAGGCGCGCGTAGTAGGTGGACTCCTTGAGCTCGGTGATGACCACCCGTTCGACAGTGACGTCCAGCCCCTTGAAGATCGTGGCGATGAGGTCGTGCGTCAGCGGCCGTTCCTTGGGCTGTCCACGCAGGAACATGCCGATGATGGTCGCCATCGAGTTTTCAACCTGGATGACGAACACCTTGTTGTCGTTGCCCAAGAAGATCGCCGCACCGCTGCTCGCCGGCAGGATGCCACGAATCTGGACTGGGACGACTTCCTTTTTCACTGCTTCTAGTTTACTCGGCCGCCGTCAAAATTTCAAGCGGCCTTCCCTTCTCTTATTAAACGGCCAATCGGGCCCCCTTCTTGACATGGAAATCAACATTGTCACCCGCTCGGCCCGTGGGGCAGGATGGGGCGTGGATTGCCGGGGGAAAGTCCTTTCTGCTGACACGCTGCCGGCGTGGCGTGCGGCGCTGCGGTCTGCGGGAAAACGGCTTGCCGTCACCAACGGCTGTTTTGACATCCTGCATGCCGGCCACGTGAACTATCTAGAGGCCGCCCGCAATCAGGCCGACGCGCTGTTGGTGGGCCTCAATAGCGACGAGTCCGTGCGGCAACTCAAAGGCCACGGGCGCCCCGTTCAGTCCCAGGCCGACCGCGCCACGGTGCTGGCGGCACTGTCGGCCGTGGACGCCGTGTTTGTGTTTGGCGAAACCCGCGCCACGCAGTTTCTGGAGCTGGCCGAGCCCGACGTGTACGTGAAGGGCGGCGACTATCAAGTGGACCAACTGCCCGCCGAGGAGCGCGCCGTGGCGCAACGACTCGGCAGCCAGATTATCGTGCTGGGCCACGTGCCCGGCCGCTCTGCCAGCGATCTGGCGCGCAAGATTGCCGCGCTCTAATTCCCCTTTGACAGAGTTCGCGCGCGCAGTAGGGTACCTTCATGAAAATTCATCCGTTGCTTCCTGCCCTTCTGCTGGCGTCAACCCTGCCGCTCGCCGCGCAAAATCGGCCTGTCGCGGCTCCTTTAGCCCCCACTGTAGTTTCCCAGCCCGCGATTGTCAGGCCTGCGCTAGGCGCGCCCGGTATTGCGCCCGGATTCTTTGGCGGCGGAGCCGAACCGGGGTTTGTACCTCCCGGCCAGCCTGGTCAGGATGAGCCCATGCCCTTCGATCCAGGCATCGAATTTCCCCAACCGGGTCGCTACACGCTCATCACCTCGCAAATCCAACCCGCCGGCAAGGCTCAGCCGCAGACCGTGGTGCTGAAGCTGGACACGTCAACCGGCCAGGTATGGGTGCTTCAAGCCGAGGACGTGCCTGCGCGCGGCAACCTCCCCGCCAGCACGGTTCTCAAGTTTGTCGCGGTCATCGACCAGCAAGCACCGGGGCAACCCGCTGGCGGGTTTGTACCTCCTCCGGGCGGCGGCTTTGCGCCTCCGGGAGGATTTGGTGGCGGAGGAATCGGAGGGGGAGTCGTGCCACAGCCCTTCCCACTGCCTGATCGCGCGCCAAGGCCGCCGCAGACGGCCCCTGCCCCGCCAACGCCCAGGTTATAGCGGTTGGCCATTAATTCTGGGAGCCACGCCAGAGCGTGGTGTGTTTTCCACCTTGAATCGTTGGGCGTGCTTTTGCATGCTCGGTCATGGCGGAGCCCCATCCCACCGACTCTCAGTTTTACAAGCCAGCCGAAGGGTTCTTTCCGGCGCACGCGCATCTGGCGCTGACGTACGATGACGTGACGCTGGCCACGTTGTACTCGGACATCCTGCCTCGCAGCACCACTCTCGAAACGGTGCTGGCCGAGGGCTTGAAACTCAATCTGCCGATCGTCTCGGCCGACATGGACACCGTCACCGAGTCGCCCATGGCCATCGCCATGGCCCTCAACGGCGGTTTGGGCCTGATCCACTACAACATGACCGAGCAGGAGCAGGTGCGCGAAGTGGCGCGGGTGAAGAACCATGTCCACGGATTGATTCAGGAGCCCGCGTCCGTCTCGCCCGCACTGCACATCGGCGATGTGCTTCGGATGGTGGAGATGGGCAAGCACGACTTCAGCACGTTCCCGGTGGTCAATCAGCGCGGCAAGCTGGTCGGCCTGCTTCCGGGCAGCGTTCTCAAGCCTCGATACGCCTCCCGGCGCGTGACCGACGTGGCCATCCCGCGCAAGGATGTCCACACCATCAATGAATCGGCTCTGGAACCCGACCCCATCGCGAGCGCCGACCGCTTTTTCACCGAACATCCCGGCATCAACAAACTGCTCGTCGTGGACCGGCACGACCGGCTGCGCGGCCTGTTCACCCTGAGCGACGTCGACCGCATTGTTCAGGAGAAGAAGGCCCAGTTCAAACCCGCGCGAGACACGGCGTTTCGGCTGGTGTGCGGCGCCGCCCTCGCCGCCCCGCGCGATGCGACCGGCGAACTGGACCGGCGGCGAATCCGCGCGCAGGTGAATCACCTGGTGCAGCATGGGGTGGATGTGGTGGCCGTCTCCACCGCTCACGGCCACACGCGCGGCGTGGGCGAAACGGTGCGAACCATCCGCCAAGCCCAGCCCGGCTTGCCCATCATTGCCGGCAACGTCACCTCCGCCGAGGCTGTGGAGTTTCTGGCAAAGTGCGGCGCCAACATCATCAAGGTGGGGCAAGGCCCCGGATCCATCTGCACCACGCGCGTCGTCGCAGGTGTGGGAATCCCCCAGATGACGGCGCTCTATGCAGCATCACGCGCGGCTGCCAAGGCGAACGTTACGCTGCTGGCCGACGGGGGCATCGTTAAAAGCGGCGACATTGTGAAGGCGCTCACGCTTGCCCACGGCGTGGTGTGCGGTGGGCTTCTGGCCGGCTGCACAGAGGCACCCGGCCAGATCATGGAGATTGGCGGCAAACTCTATAAACAGTACCGCGGGATGGGCAGCCTCTCCGCCATGCAAGCCGGCAGCGCCAGCCGGTACGGCCACGGAAAGGGCACTACGCAAAAGGTGGCGGCCGAGGGCGTGGAGGCGCTGAAGGAAGTGGCCGGCCCGGTGGATCAGCTGCTCAGCCAGATCATCGGCGGCATCCAGTCGGGGATGGGATATCTGGGCGCGGCCAATCTTGCCGAACTGCGCAAGAAGGCGCGCTACGTCCGCGTCAGTGCTGCCGGCCAGCGTGAAGCCGGGACGCATGACGTGCTGGAGATTAAGCCCGGCCACTAGCCCACGAGCCGAGGCGCAGCGATGAACGCGGCTAGAATTCTACAAAGCCGTTGAGATCGCCGCACTGCGGACAACGCGAGTGATCCACGTCCTCGTCGTCCGTGTACACGTACTGGCACTGACCGCAGCGGAACACACGGTCGCGGCTTGAGCGCGGCTCGAAGGATCCGCGCCGACCACGCCCGATCCACGCAAAGACCGCCAACACGGCCAAGGACGCCGCAACCGCCACCACGATGATTTCCTGTGGTGCCAGGCTCATTGTGGCAGCACGGTGCGCAAAGGCAGCGGATGCTCCAGGGCATTGGTCACGCCTGCGGCCAGCGTGTGCCATCGGAACACGAAATGGCCCGTGTCATGGACGCTCGTCGAGTTCCCCGCGCCGGCGGAATCCGAGGGGCGAAAGCGAAACCCTTCCGCCATCCTCAATGCCGCCTCATCGGCTGCGGCCATTCCGCTGGATTGCAAGAGCCTCGCCTCGCGAGTCCAGCCCGCGGAATCCACCACCAGTTGCACGACGCTGGACCGCAGGATCTGCGCGTTGGTCCACGACGCCAGCGATAGTGGATCGAGCAGTGGTCGGTGGGCCAAGGCACCCGTTGCCTCCCACTCCGACTTTGAACGGAGCACGAGGGGATTGGCCGTCACCAGCGGGAACCCTGGCACCGGCCGTTCCCAGATGTGGGGGAGTTGGATGCGGTTTGTGCGAAGGTACTCGGAGAGAGTCTGCCCCACGGTGGACGCGTTAAATTCCAGCCACTCATCCTTGGGCTCCCAACGGTACGGTTGATGCGGGAACGTCGTGTTGGTCAGCCAAGCGGCAGAGAAACCGCGCGGGTGAGGCAGCGCCAGCCATGCGGGGTCTTCGGTCGCCAGCGCCTCCAGCGCGGCCGCGTCCATGGGGGTTCCCGACAGGAGCAGCAAGGCCGACGCCCCAGTTTTTGAGGGAGGAGGCCCTGGACGTGACAGCCATAAAATCAGCCCCACGAATAACCCGGCGACGACCAGCAGGCGCAGCATCCACCAACGGGGCGGACGCCGCAGCGGATCGGCCGATGGGACGCTCATGGCTGCCTCGCCGGGAAGAGCGCGGGACGCGTTCCCAGAACCACGGACTTGACGCCAGCGGCGCGGGCCAGCTGGGCAATCTGAAGGACGCGGTCGTAGGGCACCGATCGGTCAACCAGCAGCACCACGGTGGTCTGGTGAAGATCCGGCAGCGTTTTAAGTTCGGCACGGAGTTCGTCCGCGGCCAGTTTTCGATTGTGAAGGTAGAACACGCCTCCGGCGGCAAGCGCCACCGCCACCGAAGGGCCGCTCAAGCTGATGGCCGATGGCCCGCCGGCGGCGGGGAGTTCCACCGTCAGTCCCGGCGCGCGTTCCAGCGCGAAGAAGAGCATCAGGAACATCACAACCGCCCACGGTGCTGCGTCGGGCAAGGTGCTGCGCAACCGGTGTGTGCGCCGGAATTTCATCCGCCGGCCTTTTCCTGCGGCGGTGACGAGCGTAGTTCACCCACGAGTTGCAGTGCCTCCAGCGAGCTCTTTTCCATGTCCAGCACCAGCCCACCCACTTCGTTCACCAGATAATTGTATCCGACATGGCAGGGCACTCCCACGGCCAGCCCCAGCGCGGCCGGCACGAGCGACTGCGCAAACTGGGTGCGCAGGTCGGTCACCACATCCAACGACATGAAGCCCAGCACGGTGCCCAGCAATCCCATGAGCGGCGCGATCTGCGAGAGCGTGGCCAACACCCAAAGGTGCCGCTCCAGTCGCGCGGTCTCTGCCGAGCCCATCTGTTCCAAGAGCTCCTTGAGTTCAGCACGGCCGCGCTCCCGCTGCAGCACTGCTTCGCGCACCAGCCGGGCGGCGGGGCTGGGCGTCGCCTCGCAAATGGAAATGGCCTCCACCAGATTGCGTTGGCGCAGCACATTGCGCAGTCCGCCAATGAACTCGGTGGTGTTGATCTGAACGCGGTGGTAGTGCAGGTAGCGCTGCAAAAAAACAACCACTCCCAGCGCCGCCGCAAGCAGGAGCAGCACCGACATGGGATTACCCAGCAGCTCGGGCAAGCGGGACGGTCCTGGCGGCGTGCCGGTGCCATTGCCACCGCAGGCGGTCAGCATCGTCATGGCGGTGATCCACACCGCGCACCCCGCCCGTCTCCATTCTTTCTGATCCATGCCGTTCAACCGCGGCGTTATAGCTGGTTTGGCAAAGACCTTCCAACGCCAAATGCCGTGCGTAGTTTCCCCTTTGCATCGCGGCAGACACGCGATAATCGTTTCGCATGCAGCCCGACCAGCTCCGTGAACTCTTCCGAATGCAACAGGCGCTCAACGAGCGCATCGGCGTGAACACCGCCGGAATGGGAGAGGAGGAGAAGACCCGCTGGCTGCTTAACTACACGCGCGCCATGCAGCAGGAGCTCGCCGAGCTGACCGACAGTGTGCCTTGGAAGTGGTGGGCCAAGTACCAGAAGTTTGATGAACAAAATGCCCGCGTGGAAGTGGTGGACCTCTTCCATTTTCTCATCAGCATGGCGCAGGTGCTGGGCATGAGTGCCGACGACGTGTTTGCAGCCTACATCAAAAAGAACGAGGTCAATTTCAAGCGGCAGGAGACCGGCTACAAAGAGAAAGACCACGCGGACTCCAAGCACATCTAACGCATGGGAGGTGCCGCAACATCCCGCATACCCGCGCACCTGAAAGGCGAGCTTGAGTGCGTGCTGATCAGCAAGGCGCAGCTCCGCCGGCGCGTGAGGGAGCTGGCACAACGCATCACGCGCGAGTTCACCGGGCGCGACCTTGTGGTCGTGTCGGTACTCAACGGCACCGTGCTCTTCCTAGCCGACCTCATCCGGCAGGTTCCCCTGGCGCTGAGGCTGGACTTTATCGGGGTGTCCAGTTATCGCGGGCGCACGGCTCCGGGCGCCTTGGTATTCACCAAGGCGCTGCGTTTGGATGTGCGCCATCGCGATGTGTTGCTGGTCGATGACATCCTCGACACGGGGCAAACCCTCCGTTGCGTGCTGGCCCGTCTTAAGCGCCTGCGTCCCCGACGGATTCGCGTGTGTGTGCTGCTGAAGAAGCGGACGCAGCGCGCAGCGCGTGTCCGCGCGCACTACGTCGGGTTTGAAATCCCCGACCGCTTCGTGGTGGGCTACGGGCTGGACTTTGCCGAGCGCTACCGCAACCTGCCCTTCGTGGGCGTGCTGCGATCCGATCTCTGCCACGGAGACCCATCATGAGGGTGCGCGTTCTCTTCTGGTCTTACTTTCGCGATCTGGCCGGTGGCGACGAAATTATGGAAGTCCTTTCCCCCGGCGCGACGATCGCGCAACTTCTGGAGCAGCTGCACCGCCGCATCCCACGTCTCGCGGCCCTTCAAAAATCCACCCTGATTGCCGTGGGGATGGATTACCAAGACAAGGACTATGTGTTGAAGGATGGCGACGAAGTCTCGCTCTTCCCGCCCGTTCAAGGGGGCTGACATGCGCCGCACCATCCTTCTGACACGCGACCCAATTTCCGAACTGTGGGGAATGCCCGATGTGGCGCCATCGACGGCGATGGGTGCCATCGTAAATTTCCACGGCGTGGTGCGCGCCACCGAGGCCGGCGAACCAATCGTCGCCATTGAGTACGAGGCTCACGAACCCATGGCGGTGCATCAATTTGGCCTGCTCATGAACCGAGTCGAACAGAACTGGCCGCAGGTTGAGTCGGTGAGCGTCGTGCACCGCCTGGGCCGCGTCGAGGCGGGCGAGGTGTCGGTGTGGGTGGTCGTGGTGGCGCCCCACCGCGCGGAGGCATTTGCCGCGTGCCAATTTCTCATCGACGAGATGAAGCAGACAGTTCCGATCTGGAAACGAATTCTCCGGTAGGCCCAAAACGCCTACAAATCCAGCTCGATGCCCACCGGGCAATGATCCGACCCCATCACATCGCGCTGGATGAACGCCCGCTTCAGCGCAGGCCGCAGCCTCTGGCTGATCAGAAAGTAGTCAATGCGCCAGCCCACATTGCGTGCGCGCGCGCCACTCATCTGGCTCCACCACGTGTAGTGCCCGCCGCCCGATTCAAATTCGCGAAACGTGTCCACAAATCCAGCTTGGACCAGCGCATCGAATCCACCGCGCTCCTCCACAGTGAATCCGTGGTTGCGAACATTCGCCTTGGGGTTCGCGAGGTCTCGCGCCTGGTGCGCCACATTGAAGTCGCCGCACACCACCACGGGCTTGCGACGATCCAGCCGCCGGAGGTGCGCAAGAAATTCTAGGTCCCATTTCTGGCGGTACGGCAGGCGGGCAAGACTGCGCTGCGAATTGGGGACGTACGCGTTGACGAGGAAGAACTCAGGAAGTTCCACCGTCAGCACACGCCCCTCGCAGTCATCGGTGGCAATCCCCATGCCGCGTGTCACCTTTCGGGGCGTCTCCCTTAAAAAGGTCACCACGCCCGAGTAGCCACGCTTCTCGGCGCAGTGCCAGTGCGTCTGATAACCCTGCGGCCACGGAGTGCCTTCCACCTCCTCCGGCAACGCGCGCGCCTCTTGGACGCAGAGGACATCGGGCCGCCCCGCCGCAAGCCAGTCGCCAAATCCCTTGCGCAACGCCGAGCGCAGCCCATTCACATTCCACGAGATGAACCGCACGTCACGCCAGCTCCACCACGCCCCAATGCACGTCGAGTCGCCGGGTGAGGAAGAGTCGCACCGCCCGCACCAGCGTGCGCGCCTCCAATTTCTGTCCCTGCGCGATGATTTCCTGCAGAGACAATCCCGGACGCACACGAAAGGTGTCCTGCGCGATGATGGGCCCTTCGTCCAGATGCATGCTGACGAAGTGCGCTGTCACTCCCACAATCTTCACGCCGTGCTCGTATGCCTGCCGATAAGCCTGGGGCCCCGGAAAGCTGGGCAGCAACGAGGGATGGATGTTGATGATCCGGTTTTTGTAGCGCCACACGAAGTCTGGCGAGAGGATTTTCATAAACCGCGCCAGCACCACAAAATCTGCCTCGTGCCGCTCCAGTGCCGCCAGCGCCCGCTTCTCGGCGCGAACCCGATCCGTCCACGGCACATGCACGAAGGGCAACCCGGCATTTCGCGCCACCGGTTCCAAATCGCCGTGGTTGCCCATCACCACCACCGGCTCGCACTGCGCCATCACCGATTTCGCCGCCAGAATTGCCTCCAGACAATGGGGCTCACGCGTGACCATGATGGCCATGCGTCGGCGGCGGCCCGGATCGGTGTGGCGGAAAGTGATCTCCATTCCCAGCGCGCGGCCCAGCCGCTTCAGGCCTTGTTGCAAGAGCTGCGGCTGAAACTGAGTGGGGCGCCAGCTGGCCTGCAGGGTCATGCTGAACTGGCCGCGGGTCACCTGCTCTTCCATCGCCTCAATGTTGGCGTGCTGTTGAAAGAGAAACTGGGTTACCCGCGCAATGACACCTGAGCGATCGCGGCCGATCACGGTGACGGTGGCAAATCGCCTCATGGGGGGGCGAGTAGGCCACAGCGCAACGCGGCGGCGCAATGCGATTCTTGTCTCACAGCGATGGCCAACGCCCGTGTGCAATGTGCTTGTTTGCCACCCGGGAAACCGGCATATACACGCGCCATGAGCGCTGCCGCCACCCCGGGATCCCTGTCGCCCCGGCATCAGGTTCTCATCATCGTCATCGCCAGCATCGGATTTCTCTTTGACACCTACGAGTTGCTGATGACCCCGCTCGTGGCCGCGCCGGCCATCGCCGAGCTGCTGAAGGTGCCGCAGAACAATCCGCTCGTGACCGAATGGGTGGGCCGGCTGCTCTGGATCGCCGCGCTCTGCGGCGGTGTGTTCGGGCTGGCAGGCGGCTGGCTTGTGGACCGCTTTGGCCGCAAGTCCATCATGGCCGCGAGCATCTTCCTCTACTCGGCAGCGCCCTTCTGCGCCGCCTATTCCACAACCCTGCCCTGGTTCGTCACCTTCCGCAGCCTGACCTTCATCGGCGTCTGCGTTGAATTCGTCGCGGCCATCACGTGGCTCGCCGAAGTGTTCGAGGACAAGAAACAGCGTGAGAAGTGGCTTGGCATCACGCAGGCCTTTGCGTCGCTGGGCGGCGTGCTCGTCACCCTCACCAGCATCTGGATCAGCAAACACTTGGCCGAACTGCCCGCGCTCGGCTTGCCGGCGAGCCTCGGCTCGGACGCCCCCAGCTCGTGGCGTTTCCTGCTGCTGACCGGCCTGCTGCCCGCCCTGCCCATCGCGCTCCTGCTGCCATTCGTGCCCGAATCGAAGGTGTGGAAAGACCGCCGTGCCGCCGGCACGCTCAAGCGCCCGAGCTTCGGCGCGCTGTTCGCCCCGGAACTGCGCCGCGTTACACTCGTCACCGCCGCGCTCTCGGCCTGCGCCTACGGCATCGCGTTTGGTGCGCTGCAGGTCACCGTCGCGCGCGTCACGCCCGGCCTGCCGGAATTGAAGGAACAGGCCAAGGCTCTTGCACCGTTGCGCAAAGAGGCTGAGCAGTTGAACAAACAATTGAACGCATTGCCGACCGACGATCCGGCCCGCAAAGAGGTGCTGGCGAAGATCAAAGGGAATTTCGTCCAGCAAAAGCCGATCAACGAGGACGTGAAAAAGATGGCGGACAAGGTTCAGTTCCGGCAGGAGATGGGCGGGCTCGTGGGACGCGTGCTGCTGGCCATATTGCTCATCGTCGGCCTTAGCCGCGTAAAACTGCTGCGCGTCTTCCAGATGCCGGCACTGGTGATGCTGCCGCTCACCTACTTCTACATGTTCCCGCAAGGAGGCGATGCGTTCCTGTGGGCCTACGCAGTCTGCGGCCTGCTGACCGTCGCGCAGTTCAGCTACTTCGGCGAATATCTGCCCAAGGTCTTCCCGCTGCATCTGCGCGGCACAGGCGGCAGTTTTGCCACCAACGTTGGGGGACGCATGATCGGCACCAGCATGGCGTTCGTGACCACCAGCTTGGTCGCACCGTGGCTTGCGGGTTCAGGACCGTTGATGCCCCTGCACGTCGCCAAGGCCGCCGGCATCGTCGCCACCACCATCGCCGTGTTGAGCCTGACGATCGGGTTGTTGCTGCCCGAGCCTAAAGAGAGCGCGGAGTCCTGAAGATGACGGCGTCCGCCTGCTGCATAGCGCTGGTGGCAGCTCCCGACAAACGGACGGCGCGCCGCTATCTCCAGTGGATCGCGACCAGCGTCGCATGAGCTGGCTTCAACATTACGACCCATTGGGCAATTCGCTGCTCTCCACGGTTGTGGCGGCGCTGCCAATCGTGGTGTTGCTGGGCGCGATCGCGTGGCTGGAAATCCGCATCCATCTCGCGGCGCTGCTCGGACTCGCGGTCGCACTCGTCGTAGCACTCGCGGCGTATCACATGCCTCTCAAAGCGGCGGCCGCGACCACGATCTACGGTGCGGCGTTTGGCCTCTTTCCCATTGGCTGGATCATCCTCAACCTCATTTTCCTTTATCAGCTCACCGTGGAGAAGGGTCTCTTCGATGTGCTGCGCCGCGGTCTGGCGCACCTGGCACCCGATCCGCGCGTGCAGCTCATCTTCATCGCGTTTTCGTTTGGCGCCTTCTTCGAGGGTGCCGCGGGCTTTGGCACGCCCGTCGCGGTCACCTCGGCAATCCTCATCCAGCTCGGATTCAAGCCCCTTCAGGCCGCTGGGCTCTCACTCATCGCAAACACCGCGCCCGTGGCCTACGGCGCGCTGGGCACACCCATCATTGCGCTCTCGGGTGTCACGGGGCTGGATCTGCACAAGCTCTCGGCCATGGTCGGCCGCCAACTGCCCTTCTTCTCGCTGCTGGTCCCTTTCTGGGTGGTCTGGGCCTTTGCCGGATGGCGCGGCATGCTGGGAGTTTGGCCAGCGGCTTTGACGGCGGGCGCGGCATTCGCCCTGCCGCAGTTTCTCGTGTCCAACTTTCACGGCCCCTGGCTCGTGGATATCGTCGCGTCGGTCTGTTCGATGCTGGGAGTGATGGCCCTACTGCGATTCTGGAAGCCGCGCGATGCGTGGCGCCCAGCCGGGGTGTCCTCCGCGACATCCCCCGCGCCTGCCGCCGCGCCCGATCCGGTGCTCATGCGGCGCGCAATAATGCCGTGGCTCTTGCTAAGCTTGCTGGTTTTTGTGTGGGGCGTGCCGGCAGTAAAGAAGCAGCTCGACGCCCTCTCTTCGCCCAAATTTGAAGTGCCGGGATTGCACAACCTCACCATCCGCACTTTCCCCGTCGTTCCCAAGCCCACGCCAGAAAAACCCACCAAGCCGGAGGAAGCGATCTTCAAGCTCAACTGGCTCTCGGCAACAGGCACAGGAATCCTGGCGGCGGCGCTGCTCGCAGGCGCACTCATGGGATTTGGCGCACGCGAGTTGGCGCGCATCTATTGTGAAACGCTTTGGCGGGTGCGTTTCTCATTGGTCACCATCGCGGCGATGCTGGCACTGGGCTATGTCACCAAATACTCCGGTACCGACGCCACGCTTGGACTGGCACTCGCGCAAACGGGCGTGGCCTATCCCTTCTTTGGCACGCTGCTGGGCTGGCTTGGCGTCGCACTCACTGGCAGCGACACGGCCAGCAACGTGCTTTTTGGCAGCCTGCAAAAGATCACCGCCGAGCAGACCGGCGTGAGCCCCGTGCTGATGTGCGCGGCCAACAGCTCAGGTGGCGTGATGGGCAAGATGGTGGACGCGCAGAGCATCGTCGTGGCCAGCACCGCGACGGGGTGGTACGGTCATGAGGGAAGCATCCTGCGCTACGTTTTCTTCCACAGCATCGCGCTGGCCGTGCTGGTGGGCCTGCTCGTCTTCCTGCAGGCGCGCGTCGCGCCCTTTACGAGCATGGTCTTGCCTTAGAGTTGCGGCTGCGGCCGCCCCAAGCTCCGGAAGATGTCACGGTAAAAATCGGCGTGGCTCTCCCAGGTTTGCGCCGTCACCCAATTCCGATCCACGACACTCTGCCGGTCCACCCAGCGCGCGCCTGCGGCGATGACTTCGCTTCGCACATTCCGATAGCAGGTCACCGTGCGGCCTGACATGAGGCCCGCCGCCGCGAGGATCTGCACGCCGTGGCAGATGGCGAAAATGCCCCGCCCAGCCCGCTCCATCACCTGCACGATGCGGATGAGGTGCGCATCATGGCGGAGAAATTCGGGCGCGCGCCCGCCAATCAGCACCACGGCTGCGTACTGGGCGGGGCGCACCTGACGTAGTGCCAAGTGCGCTTGAATCCGGTAGCCGGGCTTCTCGACGTACGTGTTCCAGTCCGGGTCAAAGTCGTGCAACACAGCGTGCAGCACCTTGCGCTTGGAAGCGGCGATGACGGGCTGGCAACCCGCCTCGGCGAAGCGATGCACCGCGTAGAGGATTTCAAACGACTCGCCGGAGTCGTCGGTCACGATCAGGATTTTGGGTTTGGCCATGCGGGGAGCGAGTCAGTTTTCAAATCTTCAGCACAATTTTCCCGGAGAGTGTGCCGGCGTGCCGCAGGGTGTTGTCCTCCTGCAATTGATGCGCGTCGGCCGCCAAGTCCAGCGGCATCACGCGCCCGATGTTCGCACACAACCGGCCCCCGGCGAGCCAGCGGTTGATGTCGTCGGCGCAAATCCGTTGCTCGGCCGGTGTGGCATTGAACTTGGCAAACCCGTGAAGTTCGCAGTCCTTGACGTAGAACGGGCCGACGGGAAATTGCGGCCGCGCCTCGCGCCCCGCCATTAACACCATGCGCCCGCGCCGCGCCAAAAGGCTGATGGCCCAGTCAAAATCCGTTTCGCGCCGCGTCTCCCACAGAACCTCGACCCCTTCCGGCGCCAGCGCCTTGACTCGCGCAGCCACATCCTCGCTGCGATAATCCACCGCGTCGTCCGCGCCCAGTTCCCGGCACCTTGCCACGTTGGCCGCGCCGCCCGCCACGGCGATCACCCGCGCACCCGCCGCCTTGGCCATCTGCACCACCACCGACCCCACGCCACCCGCGCCACCATTGACCAGAACCGTCTCGCCCGGCTGCAGCCGCGCCCGCCTGAATAGGCCCAGATGAGCCGTGATGCCCACCAGCGCCGACGCCGCGGCCGCCTCATCGGGCACGCCCTGCGGCGTTGGATAGAGCCAGTGAGCCTCCACACAGGCCAGCTCGGATGTGGTTCCCTGGCGGCCGAACAGCCCCTGATTGCTGCCCCAAACGCGCTCACCCACACGAACGCCGCTCACACCCTCACCGATGGCCTCCACCACTCCGGCCAGATCAGACCCAATGATGTAAGGCTTGGGCAGATTCATCGCCACGGCACCCGACCGAATGTAGGTGTCGATGGGGTTCACCGAGGCCGCCTTCACGCGCACCAACACCGAGCCATGCACCAATGCCGGCTCTGCGATGTCACCCACGCGAATCTGGCTGGGGGCTCCTGTGTGTTCGATGTAGGCCGCTTTCATGGGATTTAGTGTCCTGTCAGGAGGCAAGCGATACGGCGCGTCCGGTGCGCGCCGAACGCACTCCGGCGGCAAGAATCTCCTGTGCCTCGAGTCCAGCCTGCGCGCTGCACAACGGAAGGAAGGCTTCGCCCGATTGCAGTGCGGCGACAAAATGCGCCACAGGGTGCCGCAGGTGCGCGGGCAGCGTTGGCACGCGAACCGGTCGCCCCAAGGGATGCGCCGCCGTGGCGTGCAGCAGCCGGCCCTCCGGACCCGGCTCCACCCACAGCGTGCCGCGTTCCCCGTACAGGAATGTGGAGTACGCCGTCATCTTATCGATCTGCGTCCAACTGGCCTCGGCCATCGCCAGCGCCCGCGGATAACGCATCAAGAGCACCGCGTTGTCATCAGGCACAAGGTCGCGCTTGCAAAGACGCCCTGCGGCGGCCATCACGCTCTGGGGCCGCCCCAGCACCTCGCGCGCAATCACGGCGCCGTAGCAGCAGTAATCCACCAAGGCACCACCCCCGTTCCGATGTGGGTCATAAAGCCACTCACAAAAGTGCCGGCTCGCCCCCATCTCGCGCGGGCCACAGTGCGCCGCACGATATCGCGTCTGCCACACGTGGCCGATGGCACCCTCTCGCGCCATTTTCAGCGCGTGCTGAAATGCCGGCCACCAAGCGATGGGCCAGTTCACCATGAGGCGCGCCCGCGCCTTCTGCGCGGCGCGGAGTAGTGCCCGGGCACCGGCGACATCTGCGGCCAGCGGCTTCTCGATGAGCACATGAAGCCCGCGCCGCAGGGCAGCAACGCCCGCCGCCACCCCACCGCGATTGTCGCCATAGATGAGGACCGCGTCGAGCTGCTCCTCGCGCAGCAAAGAACGGTAGTCCGTGTAGGTGGCGCATCCGTACTCGCGCGCGATACGCCGCCGCAGTGGCGCGAGGGGTTCGGCGGCCGCCACCAAGCGCGCCTGGGCCGATTGAGCCAGCCAAGGCAGATTGTCCCAGATATGGTCGTGAGTGAGGCCGATGACGCCAATGTTCAATTTCGGAGGCATGAGTGGGGGGACATTGAAAGCGTCGTCCAAGGCTCAGTCAACCTTTTGAGACAAGCGCCCGCGCGTGTTAGCGGATGTAGATCTCATCACCGGCCTCGCGTTGAGAGGGGCGCGTGAGGTTCTCATTCACGGTTTTCTGGATGCCCCCATTCGACGCCGCGTGCGCCACCATGGCCTGCCGCAAAGAGGTGTCGTTGCGCGCGCCCGCACTGCCATCGCATAGCAGCACCTGCCCCTGTCCGGGCAGCAGTCCCGCCATGACATGCCAATCGTGGCGGTTGGGATTGGGCTCGCCCACTCCCAAAAAATGGTGGCGTTCGGCTCGATCGGCGCGCAGCGCGCAACCTAGAAAGCCATTCCACTCAGGCAGGGTTGGGCCGCTGGGATACTCATGCTGGTAACCCGGATCGCCCTCCCAATTGCGAGTTAACGCCAGCATCGCGGAGGGCCGCAGATCGTCCCCGCCCAGATGCACCGCATAGCTCAGCGCCTTGTGGCTCATGTAAAAGTGGAACCCGTCAAACTTGCGCCCAAAGCCGCCGAACACTCCCTGCCGGCTTTCGGCGTCATTGTGCTGCACCACATCGGGGTCGCACGGCGAGGCCAGGGTACGCGCGCTGCCCAGTTGCAGGCGCAGTTCGGGAAGCAGGAAGAGGAAGCGCACGTCAAAGCCGTGGTGGAAGCCGGTGTGGCCGGCGCCAAAGAGCTTGAACCAGATGGCCTCGGACGCGCCGCGTGTCAGGAGCCACGGCATCCGATTGTCGTGATCCACTGCGAAGCCTTTGAATGCACTTCCCAGCTGCTTCAAGTTGTTGACGCAGCCAATCCGGTTGGCGCGCAGCTTGGACTTTGTGAGCGTGGGCAGGAGCAGTCCCGCTAGAAGCGCGATCACAAGGATGACCACCAGCAATTCTACGAGCGTAAACGCTCTGCATCGGGCCGGTGACGTGAGGCAGAACTGCATGGGCTCCCTTTCAGACTGCACTCAATCCGGCGGATTTTCAATCCTGCAGAGGCAGCGCAAAATCGCCGCGTTGAATTGCGTCGGCGAATGCAGCACACTCCACGCCCATGAAAACCACCGCCGCCGTGCTGCGCCAGATGGAGTGCCCGCGCCCTTACGCGCAGTCGCGGCCGATGGCAATCGAAGAGCTGGAACTGCCCGCGCCCGCACCTGACGAAGTGTTGGTGGAGGTGAAAGGCGCCGGTCTGTGCCATTCAGATTTGTCGGTCATCAATGGCTCGCGCCCGCGCCCCATGCCGATGGTGCTGGGCCACGAAGCCAGCGGCATCGTCCGCGAAGTCGGCGCGCAGGTGCGTGGCTTCAAGGCCGACGATCATGTGATCTTTACCTTCATCCCTGGCTGCGGCACCTGCCGCTTCTGCCAGACGGGCCGGCCCTCGTTGTGCGAGCCGGGCATGCTCGCCAACACCGCCGGCACCCTCATGAACGGCGCGCGACGATTCACGGGGAGAGGCTCCCAGCCCTACTTCCACCACTGCGGCGTCTCTGGCTATTCGCAGTACACCCTAGTGATGCCCGGTTCACTGGTGAAGGTGGACCGCCATCTGCCCTTCGAACACGCCACACTCTTTGGCTGCGCGGTGATGACTGGCGCCGGCGCGGTGATGAACACGGCGCGCGTGCAGCCTGGGCAGAGCGTGGCGGTGTTTGGGCTGGGCGGCGTGGGCCTAAGCGCGGTGCTGGGCGCGCGTGCGTGCGGCGCGTGGCCGCTCATCGCGGTCGACTTGCTCAAGCACAAGCTGGACTTGGCGCTCGAACTGGGCGCCACGCACACCGTGAATGCTGGCGAATGCGACCCCGTTGCCGCCATTAAAGACCTCACTCGCGGCGGCGTGGAGGTGGCCATCGAGAGCGTGGGCAGCGCCGTCGTGCTGGCGCAGGCGTATCACGCCACGCAACGGGGCGGCACGACGATTGCCATTGGCCTGCCGGATCCCAAGGCGCAATTTTCGGTGCCCGCCGTGACACTGAGCGCCGAAGAAAAGACCGTGCGCGGTTCCTATCAGGGCTCGTGCGTTCCGGGCCGCGATATTCCCCGGTTCATCGAACTCTTCCGTGCGGGGCGCCTGCCAGTGGACCGGCTGCTCAGCCGGGTGATCACACTGGAACAAATCAACGAGGGTTTCGACGCACTCGCGCAGGGCGATGTTGCCCGGCAGGTAATCCGGTTTTAGGGCTGCCGCGCACCAAGACGCTCTAGCCTGCCACCATGTGATTGTGCAGGACGCCGATGCGTTCGATGGCCGCCTCCATCTTGTCGCCGGCCTTGAGGTAGGTTCCGGTGGCGTGGCCGACACCGGCAGGAGTGCCGGTGGAAATGATGTCACCGGGCTCCAACGTCACGAAGGAGGAGAGGAATTCAATCACGGCCGCCACCGGGAAAATCTGCAGACTGGTGTTGGAATCTTGCTTCGTCACGCCATTGAGCTTGAGGGTGAGGCGCAGTGTTTGGGGATTGGTGATGGCGTCGGCCGACGCAATGCAGGGGCCGGCGGGGCAGAACCCATCGTGCCACTTGCCGTGTTGCCAGTCGAAGAATGTGTCTTTGGGGCGCACCTGCCGCCGGGGGTTGGGACGGAATTCGCGGTCGGAAATGTCATTGACCACCATGTAACCAGCCACGTGTGAGAGCGCGTTGGCTTCCTTCACGGCGTGCGCGCGCTTGCCGATGACGACGGCCAGCTCGCATTCCCAGTCCACATGATTGGGCGAAACTTTGGGGATGACGATGGGCGCACCCGAAGAGCTGAGCGTGGTGCTGGCGGGTTTTGTAAAGACATACGGAAACGTCCGGCCCCGTTCCACCGCCGTGCCCCCACCTTCCTCGATGTGCTTGGCGTAATTTCCCGCCAAGAGAAGCAGCTTGTTGGGCCGGGGCACTGGCGTCAGCAGGCGCACGCCTGAGGTGGACACGCCGCATGCCGCGCGGCCGTCAGGGTTGGCCTCAAGCCATGTGCCCACGACTCGGGCGGCCTCGTGCTCCGCGCCTCCGGGAAGGTAACGCAAGAGGTCGTCGCTGATGGAAAGCGCCGGCGGTTTGCCCGTTCCCTTGCCCTGCGCTCCTGCGGCCCGTTCCAAGGGGACGATCTGATCGTCGAAGTAAAACCCGGCCTGCGCCTTTCCCTGATGTTCGTACCGACAGATTCTCATGGGCACCTTCCTAGAATGGCAGCGCCGACGCCGTGCGGCGTACGCGCTATTTTTTCTTGTACGCGTCCAGCCACAACTTCGCGCGCTGCTCGGTTTGGGTCTTCTCTTCCGCCGTCAAAAGCGTATGCATGCGAGGCGCGAAAGTCTTGGCCTCCTTGTTTCCCAGCCCCATGGCGATGGTGTACCAGTAGAATGCATTGGTGTAGTCGCGCTTGGGTAGCCCTTTCTGGTTGTAGTAGATTTCAGCCAGATTGAGCTGGGCTTCGATGTGCCCCTTCTGCGCGGCCTTGGTGTACCATTCCATCGCCAGCTTGGGGTCGATGCCGATGCCCAGCCCCCGCTCGTACATCCATCCCACATTGGCCTCGGCCAGCACGTTGCCCTGCGCGGCGGCTTTCTGGTACGCCTTCAGGGCCTCGGCAAAATCGCGCCCCGTGCCCATGCCCTGATAATGCAGTTCGCCCAGCTCCAGTTGTGCCAGGGCGTCGCCTTTCTCGGCCGCAATTTTGGTTTGCTCAAACTTCGCCTTGGCCGCGAGCACGGCGGGATCGGGAGGAGGCGGCGCCTTTGTCGGCGGAGCTTTGGGCTGCGCCCAAAGGGCGGCCAGGGGCAGCATGAGTAGGAGCGCGCAAAGGGAGAATCGAATCAGGATGGCGTTGTACGTCATGACAAGTGGTGGTCTGACCTTGGGCGGCGTCGCGACATTCACGCGAACCGGGCCGGGTTTGGGATCATTCAAATTTGAGGGTGAGGGTGATGGCGTCGCCAGCGAGAGCGCCCAGCAGCAGGGGCTTGTCGGCATCCATGAGGGCGCTTCCGGAGAGCTGCCCCATCCTTCGCGAGCCATCCACCTTGTCCAAGTGGTTGGTTGAAATGAGAAAATGGACACGCACCTTGCGCGCTTCGCCTTCGGGCAGCACCTCGCCGCTGAGGGTCAGGTGCGACTCGGCGTCCATGCTGCTGCGTTCACTGCGCGACTGGAATGCGCCGCCTGCCGTCACCACCTCGTGCACGGCCGATTCGTTTGCGCCCACCTTGAAGCGCAGGCGGACGGTCTTTCCCAAGTGCACAAGTTTGGGCTGCTTGTCGCTGCCCGATGGCTGCGAGGGCCGCGACTCGGCCGAGAGGGTCAATTGGAAATGCCTCGGAGACGGAGGCTCTGCGTCTGCCAAGACCAGCGTCATGGGCAGTGCCAGGAACATCGCCATCGGAATTCTCATGAGCGCAAAAATAACCCGCGCCGGCGCGGTGGCAAGCGGCAAGTCAGTCGCGCCACTCGGTCTTCGCGGGAGCCGCACCCGGCACGGCGGCGGCGCGGCGATGCACCACGAGCACGCCATAGTCCACCAGCTTGTCGTCGCGATCCATGTAGCTGATGGGCGTGATGCTCACGATGTTCTCGGTGCCCACCTCCTCCAGAAAATCGGTGACGGTCTGATCGAAGAGATCTTTTCCCGACGAGCGGTAGTCGACGTGGCGGAAGGTGCGAATCGCCATCCTCATGTTCGGGCGCGCCCCGTTGCTTCGGGCAACCGGTGCGGCGACACGTTGGGCGGCTTGCTGAGGCACTGGCTGCGTCCGTTGTTGTACAGGATTGGGAGTGCGCGTCTGGGCGGCGGCCGGCTTGGGGAAGACAAAAACAGGATCGACCTGCGGGGCCGGCGCAGCAGCGGCCGTCTCTTTGAGCGGCACAGGAGCAGGCTCGGTTTGAGCCGCCGGTGATGGCGACTTCATGATCTCGGCTTCGGCGACCGTTGGAAGGATGTACTCCAGACCGCAGCCCTCAGGCCCCGGACAGACTAGAAATCCCCTCGCGTCGCGTTCCCAGAATTCACGCAGCGTCGCCTCGTCCACTTCCGCATCCACCCCACAGTGGGGGCAGTCAAAGCGGAAGACTTCATCTTCCCATCTTGCATTGACGCATTTCATGACGAGCCTGCGTACGAAGATTGCGCGGAAGCTACTGAATTTCGTGATGGATGACCAGCCGAATCTCTCTGGCCGTGTCCCCAGACGCTGATCAGGCCCCGCGCAATTCGGCGATGGGCTGGCCCCTCGGCAGAATCGGGACGGGACGGCCTTGAAAATCGGGAAGGGCCACGTGCCCCGCGTCAATCCCCAGGTGCCGGTAAATCGTGGCAAGAAAGTCGCCCGGTTCCACGCGGCGCTCGGCCACCTGCTCACCGCGTGCGTCGGACGCGCCGATGATGCCGCCGGTCTGGATGCCGCCGCCGGACCAGAGATTGGTGAAGGCGCTGGGCCAGTGGTCGCGCCCGGGCTGCACCACGCCCTCGGGCGCGCTGGCCACGCCGCCGCCGCTGCTGGCCACGCGCGTGATGCGCGGCGTGCGCCCGAACTCGCCGGACACCACCACGAGCACACGCCGGTCAAGGCCGCGCTGATACACATCCTCGATGAGGGCGCTGACGGCCTGGTCCACGACGGGCATGCGAAACTTGAGCGCGTCAAAAATATGGTGGTTCACCGCATGATCGTCCCAGTTGGCCACGCGCCCGCAGAGCGGGCCGTCGAGCACGCTGGTGACAATGTCCACGCCCGCCTCCACCAGTCGCCGTGCGAGCAGCAGCTGCTGCCCCCATCGGTTGCGCCCGTAGCGGTCGCGCAACGCGGCCGGTTCACCGCCAAGATCAAACGCCCGCCGCGCCTCCGGACGCGTCAGCAGATGCAGGGCCTGCGCCTCGAATTGGTCCAGCGTCCGCATCGCGCCGGCGCCATCCACGGCGCGGTCCAGCCGGTCGAGCTTGGTCTTGAGATCCACCCGTCCCTCCAGCCGGCGCGCTTGGGCATCGTCACCCAGCCCGATGTTGGGCACCTCGAAGTCCGGCGTATTCGGATCGCCGTGCACGAGAAATGGCCCGTGGCCTTCGCCCACATAAGCGGCACCCGCGATGCCAAATCCGTCGTATTGCGTCACGCCATTCACGCCAATGTAATTGGGAAGCGCGGGGGCGGGCTGGCGGCGCAGGAGGTTGGCCACCGTCATCCAATCGGGAAAAACCGGCTTGCGCTTGTCCTGAGGGTCGATGTCGCCGGTCAGCATCTGCAGCGAGCCGGCCGGGTGACCACCGCCGGTGTGCGTCATTGATCGAACCAAAGTGAATTTGTCGGCCACACGGGCCAGACCCGGCAGCAATTCGGTCAGCTGCAATCCCGGCACCCGGGTGCTGATGGCGCGGAATGGACTGCGAAATTCGCTGGGTGCATCGGGCTTGGGGTCGAAGGTGTCCAGGTGCGAGCAGCCGCCGCGCAGCCACACGAGAATGACGGCAGTGCGGGCGGCAGCGCCGGACCCGGAGGCCGCGCGCAGCCGCAGTGCATCCGGCAGTGAAAGGCCTGCAAAGCCTCCCAGTCCCACGCGCATGAATTCGCGCCGTCTCATGGTTTTGGTGAAAAGGTCTCCAGCCACTCGCGCGCCGCGCGGATTCCCTCAGGGAACCCACGTGGCCCGGGCGCGGCTTTGACCACGATGCGCCCGTCAACATTCACGACATACACGCGGTCGGGCCAGGCGGCGTACTGGCGATTCACCACGTTATCCATGCCATCCACGAGTGCGGGCAGGGTGAGTTTCAATGCCGAACAGGCCTGCGCCGCCACCTTCACGCGCTCACCATAGGTGCGGGGATCGCGAATTTCAATGCCGGCACGGTCGTTCAACCCCATGCGCCAGCCATCGGTGGGATGCGCCTCCCGGATGTACACCAAGAAGAACGCCGCGCGGTGTCCATGCTCGCGGTACATGCTTTCAAGGGCGCCAACCTGGGCCCGGAAAGGCGGTCACGTGTAGCTGCCAAACACCAGTACCACGGGGCGATCGCCCTTGAACTGTGAAAGTCGCACGGTGCGGCCACCATCAAGCGGCCTGAGCGCGAAGTCGGGCGCGGCATCGCCCACGAAAAGCCGGTCCGGTTCTCGGAGAGGCGCAGTGGATTGAGACTGTGAAGGGGTCGCACAGGCCGCCAGAAGCGCCGTCGCTCCCGCCAGCAGCATGGCGATGGCGCGCGTCATGCCAGTCTCCACGGCGCGCGACTCGGGCGGTTGAGCATCCACTGCGCGGCGGGATTGCCCAGCACCTGCTCCCGCGCAGGATCCCACCGCAAGTCCTGCCTGAGCAACATGGCGATGTTGCCCAGATGGGCAACGGTGATGGACCGGTGGGCCTGCTCGCATGGCGCCACGCACTCTTTGCGGGAGCGGACGCAGTCGATGAAATTGCGGAAGTGATTCTCGCTAGCTTCAAGACGCACGTCCTTTTCGCCGAAGGTTTCGGTGAGCAGCACCTTGGGTTCGGCCTCGATGCCGCCGCGCCGAACAAAGACCCAGCCCTCAGTCCCTTCAAATCGCACGCCGTTGGGAAATTTGTCGGACACCACCATCACGGCGCCGTTGGCATACACGGCCTCGAAATGAAACTCCGTCGCGGTGTTCCACAATTCGTCGGGAGGAAACACGCCCTTCGCATTGCGGATCTCCACGGGACCGGTGTGCTCCATTCCCATGCCCCATTGAGCGATGTCGGGATGGTGCCCGCCCCAGTCGGTGACTTGTCCGCCCGAATAGTCGTAGATCCAGCGGAAGTTCACGTGGCAGCGCGCCGGCGCGTAGGGCGCCTCGGGCGCCGGCCCCAACCAGAGGTTGTAATTGAATCCCTCGGGTACGGGCTCAGCCTTCTTGCGGTCGCCCGTCTTGCCAAAGTCCGGCCGGCCGGGCGGCAGGCCCACCTTCACGGTGTTCACCTTGCCGATGCGCCCGTTGCGCACCAGTTCGCAGGCGTGGCGGAAATTGCGGTCTGAGCGCTGCTGGCTGCCGGTCTGGAACACCCGCTGGGCGCGCTTGACCGCGTCACTCATGAGCCGCCCCTCGCTCACCGTCAGCGACAGGGGTTTCTGGCAGTAGATGTCCTTGCCCGCAGCGGCCGCCGCCACCGTCAGAAACGCGTGCCAATGGTCGGGGGTGGCGATTTCAACGGCGTCCACTCCCTTGTCGGCCAGCACCTCGCGGAAATCCTCGCGCGCGGCGCAACCCCGAAATTCTCCCTTGGCGCGCTGCTGGGTGTAAAACTTGTCCACCAGCTTGCGCGCAGGCTCGCGGCCGCGCACCGTACCATTCCAATAGCCGGGGCCTTCGCGGTTCACGTCGCACACGGCCACCACCTGCACGCGCTCGTCCTTGAGAAACTGTTGCAAGTCACCCGTGCCCTGATTGCCCACGCCGATGAACGCCATCGCCACCCGGTTGCTGGGCGCCACATGGCCGCCACGCCCCAGCACCGAAGAGGGCACGATGAGTGGTGCCGCGGCGAAGCCCACGGCGCGCCTCAAAAACTTGCGACGGGCGATGCCCGGGCTTTGGGAGGTTGGGTTGGGTGAATTCATCGTGCACCGCCGTTGGGTTTCCAGTGATTCAAAACCTTCTGCTCGCCATTGGACGACCACTCGCGGTGGCGCATTTCCGTCCCTTGCTTGAACTTTCGCTCGCTGCGAAGGCTGCCGTCCTCATACCACGTCGTGTACAGCCCGTGCAGATGGTCGTCCTTGAACACCGCCTCGGATCGTTTCCGGCCATCGGGATAGTACACCGCGTGCGGGCCGTGGCGCAGCCCCTTCCGGTATTGCACCTCGATCTGGAGTCGCCCGTCCTCATACCACACGCAGTGCGCACCGTGGCGCACGCCGCGCCGGTAGGTCACGACCGAATGCTTCTGCCCGCCCGGATGCCACCAGGTCTCCTCGCCGTGAAGCTGGCCCGAGCGAAAGCGGCCCTCGAGGGACTTGCTTCCGTCTGGAAAAAACTCCGTCGCCGTCCCGTTGAAGGGCTTCGATTGTCCCTGAACATAGGCCAGAGCGCCGTCTTGATACTGGGGAAATCGCCCGCCTGCCGCATCGCGCCACTCGATCTGCGAGTAACGCACGGCACTGGATCTCGCGTGAGCGGCTGTCATGGTTCCAAAACGCTATCGCACCGGCGCGCGCTTGGCAATGCCTTGACTGGCCCGAGCGCGGCGATGGCAGTCCATCGCACAAAAAGGATTTGGGCCACGCAGCGCTTTTCCCTAAGTTAGCACGCATGGCACCCGCGCACCGCATCGTGGTTTTGGATGGTCACACGCTTAATCCCGGCGACCTCAACTGGGAGGGGCTGGCGGCGCTGGGGACGTTGAAGGTGTACGAGCGTACGCCGCCGGCGCAGGTGGTGGAACGCGCCGCCGACGCCGACATCGTCTTCACCAACAAGACGCCTCTGGATGCCGCGACCCTACTGGCGCTGCCACGGCTGCGGTTTATCGGCGTGCTTGCCACCGGTTACAATGTGGTGGACGTGGCGGCCGCGCGCGCTAGGGGCGTGCCCATCTGCAACGTACCCGATTATGGCACGGCGTCGGTGGCGCAGATGGTGATGGCGCTGCTGCTGGAGCTGGCGCAACACGTGGGACACCACGCGCAGTCGGTGGCCAATGGCGGCTGGAGCCGTTGTCCTGATTTCTGCTACTGGGATCGCCCGCTCTTGGAACTCGATGGCCGCACGCTGGGCATTGTTGGCTTTGGGCGCATCGGCGAAGCCGTGGCCCACCGCGCGAGAGCCTTCGGCATGACCATCCGTGCGCACACGCGCACACCCCGGCAGTTTCCCGGCGTGGAGTTCGTGAATCTGGACACCCTCTTTGCCGAATCGGATGTAGTGAGCCTGCACTGCCCGCTCACCGATGCCAATCGCGGCATGGTGAATGCCGCGCGCCTCCGGCAGATGAAGCCCACGGCTCTGTTTCTCAACACGGCCCGTGGGCCGCTGGTGGATGAGGTGGCACTGGCCGATGCCTTAAATCAGGAACGCATCGCCGGCGCGGCGCTGGACGTGCTTTCGGTGGAGCCGCCGACTGCCGGCAACCCCCTGCTCTCTGCGCGCCACTGCCTCATCACCCCACACATCGGCTGGGCAACCCGCGCGGCGCGAGCGCGCCTCATGGACATTGCCGTGGCCAACCTGCGCGCCTTCCTCGCGGGCAAGCCGCAAAACGTTGTTGGCGCCACATGAAGAACACCTCGGCGCAAGTCGACGCCTACATTGCGGCCGCCGCGCCCTTCGCGCAGCCCATTTTAAGGAAGTTACGTCAACTCTATCACCAGGCATGTCCGGAAATTGAGGAGACTCTCAAGTGGGGCGCGCCAACCTTCATGCATCGCGGGATTGTCGGAGGCATGGCTGCATTTAAGAAGCACGCCTATTTTGGTTTTTGGAAGGCGAAGCTCATGCGCGATCCGCACGGGCTCTTTCGGCGCAGGAGCCGCTCGTCATTCAACGCCGACCAGCTGACCGACGTCTCAGAGCTGCCAAGCGACGCCATCCTGCTCGCTTACATTCGCCAGGCGGTGAAGCTCAACGCCGATGGCGTGCCGCTGCCTCGCACCAAGGCGCGCGCATCGCGGCCCGTGAAAGTGCCTCCAGACTTTCGCAAGGTGCTTGCGGCGCATCCAAAGGCGAAGGCGGTGTTTGACGCGTTCTCGCCCAGCTGCCGGCGCGAGTACGTGGAGTGGATCACCGAGGCCAAGCGGGAGGAAACCCGCCAGCGGCGCATCGCCAACGCGCTAGAATGGCTGGCCGAGGGCAAAGAGCGAAACTGGAAATACCAGTAGCCCCTCCCCTTCGCCTCACACCGACTGCAGCCCCGCGCGCACACCGGCGCACAATGCCGCGACGCGCGTTTCCATCGGGAAGTCCGAAGGCGATTCCAACGTGAAGCACCGGGAGCTGCCGTTCATCACCAGCCAAAATGCCTCGGGCCACTGGGGGCGCAACTCCGGATCCAAGTCGGGCCTGATGAGCCCCGCATCGGCTGGCCGGCCGTCAATCACCGGCGAAGTGTCGATGGGGCACACGGCCGACACCGCCGCCAGCATCGCGCGCGAGGGTGCCGGTGCTCCGCCCGGATTGAGCTCGTAAAGGTAAAAACCCTTCGCCTCCCAGTCCTCGTGAAGCCCGAAGGTCCAGTCAAAGCGCGGCCGCTGCCGCAGCCACGCCACGTGCGCGGCAATCTCTGGCGTCCGCGGCTGCCGATAATCCCGGTTCAAGTCCACGCCAAGCGCGTTCTCTCTTGTGCCGGCGGGGAATCCCGTCGGGTTCAGGCACGGACAACACCAGACCTCGGCGTGGGGCGGCCAAGGATTTTCCGCCAGCAGCCGCCGTAGGGCGAGCGGCCCGGCGGGTTCGTCACCGTGGATACCAGCGCTGATGTAAATGCGCACGGGTTCGCGCTCCGGATTCGCCGGCGCGCGGTGAAGGGTCAGCAGTTCGCCGCCCGCGCCGAATGGCAGCGGCTGTGAGTGCCATCTGTGCCGCGTCGCCTCCTCGCGCACTCCAGAGAGCACGCTCACGATATCAATCCGCTCGCCGCGATAACCGCCGCGATTCTGGAAAAGAGGCTGCAGGTTGTGAGCGCGGCCTACTTGCGGTTGAAACGGTGCACGCGGCCGACCGAACTGTACTCGGCCACGAACACGTCGCCCGCGGCGTTAAACGCAACTCCGTGCGGTGCCGTCACGATGCCCGGGCGCCACTTGGCCGGCGGCGTGGCGTTGGTGCCCACCTCACTCTTCTCGGTATTGAGCCCCAGTTTGGCAACGACGCGGCCGGCCTTGTCGATCACGCTGACGTTGCCCTTGATTTCACCGACGAGGGCGAAGTCGCCCTGCACGGTGATGGCCGCGGGCGCGAGGAGGTCCTTGGCCACGACACCCAGAAACTCGCCCTCCGTGGAGAGATGCACCACGCGCATCGCCTCGCGGTCGCAGCAGATGATTCTCGGCGGATCAAAGCGCGTGTCCACGGCGATCTTGTGCAGCGTGGTGAAGTTGTAAGGCGCCTTCTTTCCGCCGAACGACTTGAGGTGTTTGCCCGACTTGTCAAACCGGTGGACGTAGCTGGTGGAGTAGCCGTCGGTGACATACCAATCGCCGTTGGGCGCGATGTCCATTCCCGTCAGCCGCACGAAGGGCTTGCCATCCTTGTCCTTGTTCTTGAATTCGTCGGGGATGGCCGACGCCGGAATTTCCAGCACCTTCTCGCCGGCCAGAGTGAGCTTGAGGATGGTTTGCCCGCCCAGACGGGGGCCGTAGATGAATTCGCCATCCGCCTGCGTCTTGATGACAAACCCGTGGAAGTCGCTCGGCGCATTGGGAATATTTCGCCGCCACCTTCCTTCCGAGTCATACACCTGCAGCGCCGCCTTGGGATCCATGACGCTCACGTAAACTTCGCCCGCGGCGCTCACGGCGATGTCGCCGTGCATATTGCCCAGCTGCGGGCGTGCGGCGGGGAGCTCCAGCCAGTCGGGCACGGCCGTGTATTGCACGGGCGCGGCGACAAGCAGCATGGGAATGAGTAGCAGGGCAAGGCAGGTTCGTTTCATGGCGTGGTGTGAACTCCCCTCACCGGACAACGAACGGGGCGGGCTGTCAACGCCGCAGTGAGCCTTCCGCCACTTCAGCAGGCGGCGCAAGGTGCGGGCGCTCTCGCGGGATCAGTCGCTGGCGCGGCCTGCGCGGGGTCGGGGGCCTGTGCCTCCAATCCCAGATCACGCAGCAACGCGCGATCCTGATCGGCCTGCGGATTGGGGGTGGTCAGCAACTTCTCTCCATAGAAAAGCGAGTTGGCGCCGGCGAAGAAGCACAGCGCCTGCGCCTCGCGACTCAGCGAATAGCGGCCCGCGCTTAAGCGCACTTTTGTGCGCGGCATGGCGATGCGCGCCAGGGCAATGACGCGCACCAGTTCGAACACGTCCACCGGCGCGTGCGATTCCATCGGCGTGCCCGCCACGGGCATGAGCAGGTTGATGGGCACGCTCTCGGGTTGCGGATTAAACTGGCTGAGCACCTCGAGCATCCGCAGCCGGTCTACCACCGACTCGCCCAACCCAAGGATACCCCCGCAGCACACGCTCATCCCTGCGTCCTGCGCGTGGCGAATCGTGCGAAGCCGGTCGTCAAAGCTGTGGGTCGAGACGACGCTGGGGTAATGCTCCGGCGACGTGTCGATGTTGTGGTTGTACGCCGTGACGCCCGCGGCCTTGAGCGCGCGCGCCTCCGGGGCGCCCAACTCGCCCAGTGTGACGCAGACCTCCATGCCCAAAGTTGACACCCCGCGCACGATGTCCAGCACCTCCTCGAATTTCTGAGAGCCCTCTTTTACACCCTTCCATGCAGCGCCCATGCAGAAGCGGGTGGATCCATCTTCTCTGGCCTCACGCGCGCGCGCCATCACTTCATCTCTGGCGATGAGTGGGCTGGCAGCCACGCCGGTGCGGTAGTGCGCACTCTGCGCGCAGTAGCCGCAATCCTCGCTGCATCCGCCGGTCTTGATGGAGAGCAGCGTGCAGAGTTGCACCTCGCGATCCGGCCAGTGCGCCGCATGCACCGCGCGGGCGCGCTCCATGAGATCGAAGAGAGGCAGCGCGTGGAGTTGCTCAAGTTTGGTGTAGTCCATGATGGCACCTGCGCGCGAAGGGGGAGCCTATCGCGTCAACCCATTCCCTCGCGCCGGTTGACAGGATAGTGCGCCCGCCTTTGGGGAGGCAAGACATTGCTCTGAACGCGGGGCACCGCCTCAGAGTGAAAGGTGAAGGCCCGGTGCCAGACTTTCGGTGTAGGGATTGACCTCGAACCTGCCGACCTCCAACCGGCGCAGCCAGTCGTCGATGAGAGCCCCTGTGGCCACCACATCCAATTGCCAATGATGCACGGGATATTTGAGGAGGTTGGCCTGTGAGAGCCGAAGGAGCGCCGCCGCCGGCCGCAGCCGGTGCAGGGGCTTTCGAAAGGTTTTAGAAAGGTGCCTTTGCAGATGAACAAACGCGCCAGCCAACTGGATCAGCCCTTTGAAAAAATCGCCATCGGCCCCATGCCGGTCTTTGAGCCACAGCGCCTCGAGCACGTCATGGGCCTCGTAATACTGCCGCCGGTTAAAGCAGGCGAAATACGCCAGGTAATGTGCGTCGAGCGACTGCCCCCGAAGCCCGTCCAGTAGCGCGGCAATCCTCGGGTTTTTGCTGCTCACGCCCCGAAGTTTGGTGTGAGTGACTAGAATTTGACAACCTAAACCCATGCACCCAGTGTTTTGGCATGTCGAGAACCGGCTTGGGACGTGGACTAGGGGCGCTGCTGGGGCCAGCGCCCGTGGTCGTCGCCGCGCCGTCCACCGCAGGCGCGCCCGCCCCCGGCGAGCCGGCCTCCGCATCCCCGAACGATCCGCGCGTGCTGCAGATTTCCCTGGGGCGCGTGATGCCCTGCCCCACGCAGCCGCGCAAGGACTTTGACCGCGCAGCCTTGGAGGAATTAGCCGCATCGGTCCGCGAGCAAGGCATCGTCCAGCCGCTGCTCGTCCGGCCAGCGGGGTCAGACTTTGAACTCATCGCCGGCGAACGCCGCTGGCGCGCCGCCCAAATGGCCGGCCTTAAAACCGTCCCGGTCATCGTGCGCGAGGCCAGCAACGCGCAGATGCTTGAATTGGCCTTGGTGGAAAATCTGCAGCGCGAGGATCTCAATGCCATCGAGCAAGCGCAGGGTTTTGGGCTGCTCATCGAGGCGTTCTCGCTGACTCAGGAACAGGCTGCCTTGCGTGTCGGCAAAAGCCGCGAAGCCGTCGCCAACGCGCTGCGCCTGCTCAAACTTGATGACGAGGTGCAGGCGCTGGTGCGTTCGGGCCAGCTTTCGGTGGGGCACGCCAAGGTGATCCTCACCCTGCCCGCAGGCGAGCCGCAACGTCGCGCCGCGCGCGAGGTGATGGAGCAATCGCTTTCGGTGCGGCGCACGGAGGCTCTGATCGAACGGCTTCGCAAGACAGCCGTGGGCGTAGCCCCGGGCCTAGTGCCCGTGCCCGCGCCCGCCGCAACGGCGGTGCATGTGCGCGCGCTCGAACAACGACTCCAAGAGGCCCTGGGCACACAGGTGTCTCTGAGCTACCGGCGCGGGAAGGGATCGGTCAACATCCGCTTCTACAGCGACGAGGATTTGGAACGGCTGCTGCTCCGGCTCGGAGTGGCCGCGGAGTAAGTCCCCCATGGTTCTTCCCATTGCCTACTACGGGAATCCCGTGCTGCGCCGTGACGGCGACCGGGTGGAGTGCATCACACCGGAATTGGAGCAGCTCATCGGCGACATGTTTGAGACCATGGCCGCGCACTCAGGCATTGGGCTGGCGGCGCAACAAGTGGGCCGTGCGCTGCAGCTTAGCGTGATTGACATTCGACCTGCCACCGAGCGGCCCAGCACGGCCGAGCGCGACGGCGTGCCGGTGGACCCGGCCGACTTGATGCCGCTCGTGCTCATCAATCCGGAGGTGACGCCCCTGCCGGATGCCGGGGAGGAAAGCGGCAGTGAAGGGTGTTTAAGTTTTCCTGAGGTGTACGGCCCCATCGTGCGTCCGGAGCGCGTGGCGGTGAAGGCCACGGGTGCCAAAGGCGAGAAGGTAGAGTTTGTCTGCGGCGGCCTGCTGGCGCGTTGCGTCCAGCATGAGTGCGACCACCTGCGCGGGATCCTGTTCATCGACCGGATGGACGCGCAGACCAAGAAGGAGCTCAAGGAGGACATCTACCGCATCCAGCAGGAGACCAAGGCGGCGCAGCGCCGCGCCCGGTACGAGGCCTGAGGGCGGCTAGTAGACGCGGCGCATGTTGGAGGAGAGAATCCCCAGTTCGTCCCGGTACTTGGCGATGGTTCGGCGCGCAATCTTCACGTTGCGCTCGCCCAAGAGCTTGGTCAGCTGCTCGTCTGAAAGGGGGCTGGCCTTGGGCTCGTTCGCCACCAGTTCTGAAATCATTTGCTTCACACTGGCGTTGGACATGTCCTCGCCGCTGGAAGTCTTGATGCCGCCCGTGAAAAAGTAGCGCATCTCAAAGAGACCCTGAGGCGTTTGGATGTACTTGCCGGAGACGGCGCGGCTCACGGTGGTCTCGTGCACGCCCACGGCCTCGGCGATCTCCGACATCGTCATGGGCTTGAGATGGCTCACCCCTTCGTCCATGAACTCCCGCTGGCGGCGCACGATTTGCCGTGCGATTTTCAGAATGGTGTCCTGGCGCTGGTGGATGCTTTTAAGCAGGAACTTGCCGTCGCGGATCTTGGCGCGGATGTACTCGCGCACATCCTTGGAATTGCGCGCCTGCGCCAGCAGGTCTTTGTAGGAGTTGCTGATTCGAATCTGGGGCAAGTCGGCGCGGTTGGAGACCACGACGTATTCGCCATCCTTCCATTCCACGTTCGCCTCGGGCAGAACAAAGTGGTCGTCATTGGGCAGGAAGGCGCTGCCGGGGCGCGGATCGAGTCCGGCGATGTTTTCCGCCGCATCCTGAATCTCATCAATCTCCACGCCCAAGGAGCGCGCAATCTCCGGGAAGCGCCGGCGCCCCAGCGCGTCCATGTGCTTGTCCACAACCCGGTATTCGAGCGAACTGATGCGGCCGCCGCGCTCCAACTGCAAGAGCAGGCATTCGCGCAGGTCCAACGCGCCCACACCGGGTGGATCGAAGGAGCGAATGACGGAGAGCACCTCCTCGATGAGGTCGCGATTGTGCCCGGTGGACTGCGCCAATTCCTCCACGCCCGCCTGCAGATAGCCGTGGTCGTCGAGATTGCCGATGATGAGCTCAGCCACCGTCTGTTCGGCCGGGTCCAGGTCGCTTAGGTGCGCCTGCTCCAGCAGGTGGTCGCGCAGCGAGGCACTGGCCGTGAGCGAGTCGAACATGAACCGGCGCCGCTCCTCATCATCGGGTGTCGCGCGATTGAGAGTCTGTGTTTGGCCACCATTGAAATGCTCGCGCCATTCCTCGCTCAGTTCGGCCAGCCGCTCCACTTCCGCATGAAAGTCATCCACGTGTTCGCCGGGGCTTTCGGCCGAGGGATCCACCGTCGTCACCGTCGCCGCATCGGCCGCATCGGCTTCGCTGGCCTTGGCAGAGGGGGATTCGTCGCCCGAGTCTGACACCTCGGCCGTGCCCGACTCGTCGGAGGCCATCTCCTCCAACACCGGGTTTTCCTGCAGCTCCTTGTTGATGAGGGCGCGCAAATCCAACAAGGGCGCCTGCAGAATCGCCAGCGACTGCTGCATCTGCGGCGACATGATCTGCACCTGCGCCTGTCGCTGGCCTAGTTGCAGTCTGGGTTCCATCGCCATGTTGGGTGCCCCGATGATTCCGTGTCGGCCGCGGCAAGGCAAGCGCAATGGCACGCCTCCTGCTTTAGCGGACCGCCAGGGTTCGTGTGGGGACGGCTCAAATATAGCGCGCCCCGGTGGACTTGCAACACGCGCCACGTTGCCCTAGCGGGTTGTGAATGAAATTGGTTTGTCGCGTGGACAGCCCGGTGAATAGTGTCCAGTCCTAAGTTGTGGGGGAAGTCCGGTTCACCATTCTGGCCAGCGGTTCGGCGGGCAACGCCGCTTACGTCGAGAGCGATCAAACGCGTGTCTTGGTGGACTGCGGGCTAAGCGCCAGCCAGATTCGGCGGCGCTTGGCGACCATCGGCCGCAGCCCGGAGCGCCTGGATGCCATTCTCATCACGCACGAACATTCCGACCACATTCTTGGGCTCAAGACACTTGCAGGGTCAATGGGCATCCCCATCTACTGCAATCGCCTCACGGGCGAGGAAACCGCGCGCACCCTGGAGGCACGCCTCAATTTCCGCATCTTCGAAACGGGAGCCAGCTTTGAGGTGGGCGAGTTTGGCGTGGACACGTTTTCCATCCCTCACGATGCCATGGATCCATCGGGGTTCCTCCTGCACACGCCTGCCGGTCAGATCGGGTTTCTGACCGACTTGGGCCATACCAATCGCATGATCGCCCACCGGTTGCGTGCCGTGAACGTGCTGGTATTGGAAGCCAATCACGACATCAAGATGCTTCAGGAGGATTTGCGAAGGCCCTGGTCGCTCAAGCAAAGGATTCTGGGACGGCACGGGCACCTCTCCAATAATGCGGCTGCAGAGTTTGCAGAACAAATCGTTCACGGCGACTTGCGCCAGATCTACTGCGCGCATCTGAGCCGCGAATGCAATTCACCGGAATTGGCGAGGGCCACGTTGCTGGGCAAATTAGAATCGATCGGGGCAAATCACGTTGCATTGACGGTGGCAGGCCAAACGGACGTTTGTCCCACCCTTTGCCTTCCCCCCTGCCTTAGCCTCAAATAATTAATAATGAAGACATTTCTATTGCGGACAACCCTTTTGTTGGTAGTGTCCGTGCAACTCAACCCGGAAAACCTGTAGATCAAGAGACGTCTCAGTCCGTTAACTGGTTACAGGCTTTTTCAAAGCCAACCTATGGGTGAACGAATCGGAATCGTTGGAGTGGGCCGGATGGGCTCAAACATTGCCCGCCGGCTCAAGGACTGCGGCTTCACCATCGCGGCCGTCAACGACGTCAATGTGGACGCTGCCAAGTCGCTGGCACACGAGTTGGGCGCCCCCTATTACTCGGAGCTCCCCCAAGTCACCAAGCATGCGGATGTGATCATCACCGTGGTCAGCGATGACAAGGCGATGAAGCACATCTTCCATGACACGGGCAGCCTGCTGGCTCGCGCCAAGGGAAGGCTTTTTATCAACTGCGCCACCGTCTCCCCCGACACGCACGTCAAAATCGAACATTGGGCCGAGCAGCACGAAGCCATGACTCTGGAGGCTTGCATGGCCTCCAGCATCACCCAGGCGCGCAATGGCACCTTGTACCTCATGTGCGGAGGCAAGCTCGAGGCGTTTAACCGCGCCAAGCCCATCTTGGATCGCCTTTCCATCACCAACCGCTACATCGGCTCCGCCGGCACCGCCGCGCAAGTCAAGGCGCTGGTCAACATGGTGATGAACATCAACACCGCGGCTTTGGCTGAAGGCATGGGTCTGGCGGAGTCGCTGGGCATCAACCTTTCCATGTTGCGCGAGGTGTTCAGCCAGACGGGCGCCAGCTCGCGTGTGCTTGAAACCGATGGCGAAGACATGCAGAACCATGAGCACAGTTGTCATTTTTCTGCGGAGCACGCCGCCAAGGACTGCGGCATCGCCGTCAAGTTGTCCGAAGAGATTGGTCTCAAATTGCCGCTGGCGCGCACCACGCAAAAGCAGTTTGAGCGCATGAAGGCACTCGACTTGGGCCACCTGGACAAGTCGGGAGTTGCCGAGATGACTTTCAAGCACGGCAAGTATCACACCTTGCGCCAAGCCGACGACGACAAGGAATCTTAATAGCAGAAATAATTCGTCGCCCGAAAGGGATTCTCCCATTCCCTAGGGGCATGTTGCACCCCCCGCAGGGGCACCCGGGTCTGGGTATGCTTCACCCCTGCGTGGGTAAGGGGGTTCCACCCGGCAAACGACCCATGATTGCCCCGGCGCAGCCGGACCCGGGTTGGGGTATGCTTCACCCCGGCGTGGGTAAGGGGGTTCCACCCGGCAAACGACGACATGATTGCCCCGGCGCAGCCGGACCCGGGTTGGGGTATGCTTCACCCCGGCGTGGGTAAGGGGGTTCCACCCGGCAAACGACCCATGATTGCCCCGGCGCAGCCGGACCCACGTCCGGGTATGCTTCACCCCTGCGTGGGTAAGGGGGTTCCACCCGGCAATCGACCCATGATTGCCCCGGCGCAGCCGGCGGGTGGTAACTCTCGGCAACCTCGCGGCGTCTGCGTGCGCAATTGTATGAGGGTACCAATACAGAAGAGCCACATGAGAAATGAATGAACGGTTTGAATGAGGATTAGTCATTCGATGTCCAACTCGGCTCGTAAGTGGTTTTAGGAGGGAAAGCGTGGAACAAGAACAAAACAAGGGAAGTGTGAAAATTGGATTTGTGGGTGTCGGCCGCATGGGCGCCAATATTGCGCGGCGCCTCAGAGACTGCGGCTATGTCATCAGTATGGTGTACGACACGCGCACGCAAATGGCACAGGAACTGGCAGCAGAACTGCACTGTGCAGCGACGGACAACCTGAGCGAAGTCACCCGTCAATCGGATGTCATCTTCACCGTGGTTTCGGATGATGCCGCCATGCGTGCCATCTTTCGCGGCGGCCTGCTGAAAGGGGCCAAGGGCAAGCTCTTCATCAATTGCGCCACACTGAGCCCCGAAGTGCATGTCTGGGCGCAGGAAAAATGCGCCGCCAAGAAAGCGCAGGCGCTGGAAGCGTGCATGGCTTCGAGCATCACCCAGGCGCGCAACGGCACGCTCTATCTCATGTGCGGCGGGACCGCCGAAGCCTTCGAGCGCGCCCGGCCCTTGCTGCACACGCTCAGCGATGAGGGTAAACTGCTTCGCCACATTGGAGCCGCGGGACAGGCCGCACGGGTCAAGGCGCTGGTCAACATGGTGATGAATATCAACACCGCTGGACTGGCCGAAGGGCTGGGGTTGGGCGATGCGCTGGGTCTGGATTTGGGAATGCTGCGCGAAGTCTTTTCTCAAACCGGAGCCAACTCACGCGTGCTGCAAACCGACGGCGAGGACATGCAGAAGCGCGACCACTCGTGCTATTTCTCCGCGTCGCATGCCAGCAAGGATTCGGGCATTGCGCTCAAGCTGGCGCGACATCAAAAGCTGAACCTGCCGCTGGCGGCCGCCACCAAGCGGCAGTACGACCGGATGACACGCGAAGGGTTGGGGGAACTCGACAAGTCAGGCATTGCCGAACTCACCTTCCGTGGACGGCACTCCGAGAAGGTCAACGGTAAGGCTTAGCCCTGCCCTACAGGCTTACGTCGCCTTCACCCATCGCTGCGCCGCCAGCGCGGCGAGGAAGAGCGCGAGAAACGTGAGTGCCGCCTCTCTCGGGGCGTGTACCAGCGACACCATGTTGACCAGCACCATCCCCGCCAGGAGCGCCCCCACGGTGCGGCCCGGTTGCGGTGGCGACTGCCAGTAGGTGCTGCGGATACTTCGCAGGATCCAAAGCGCCAGGATCGCGCTGGCCACGACGCCCGATTCGCGATGCACCCCGCCATTGTGCAGCAGCGTCACCGCCACGGGTGAGATCAGCATCAGGCACGGCCACCGCGGGGAAACACCCTCCACGCTTTCGCCCTTGGCGATGCAGCTTAGTCCCCCCACGTAGAGTGCGAGCACCAAGGCACTCCACACCGCCAGCCCGGCAACGGGGCTTTGAAAGAACGGCGTCGGATCGTCGGCGCAGGCGTGCGCGTGGGACGCGGCCAGCAGCAGGAGGAAGAACCGGCAGGCCGCCATCAGCACCCAGGACCACGCGAGGTGCTTGTGCGCAAGATCGTAGAGGAAGATGCAGTTAAACAAGAGGAGCGCCAGCACGGCCGACGTGCCGCCGGGAAGCGCCAGACCAAACAACCCGGCCGCGAGAAGCCCGATGGCCGCGCGCCACACGGTGCGCTCGGCAATGGCGCCAGAGGGAATGGGGCGTTCGGGCCGGTGGCGGCGATCCCATGCCGCGTCGCAGGCATCGTTGAGAAACATGCCACCCAGATAAATGAGCGTAGCGCCGACCAGCAGCAGGCCCAACGCCGCCGTGTCGATGTCGTCCATGCGGATGTCGCCCATCCCCAGCAGCCATCCCGCCATGCAGTTGCTCCACACCGTGGGCAGGTTGGACACGCGGCCAAGGTCGAGCAGTGCGCGAGCGGTTTTCACCTTAAACATCCAAGGGTTTGATGCCGCGAGCGGCCCATTGCGCACAAGTCCACTCGTACTCCCGCACGAGCTGATCCACCACGTCGCCCGACTTGAGTTCCTCCGGCATCACCTCCCAAGTGTACGTCTCCATCTCAAAATGCGAGCACATTTGCGGCGCGGCCGCCACGGCGTCGAGCACGCCTAGGAGATGACCGGCCGTGTTGCCAAATTGGGGCGTGGGCGCGCTGTGCAGGGGGATGTGGAAGTGGATGCGCCATTCTTCGTCGGGAGAAGGCGCCTGCGCCGCGGCCGCTTCCAAGGCGAGATCCAGATCCTTGAAGCGTCGTAACCGGCCATCGGCTGTGCGCGCAACGACCTGGTGGAAGTACACGCCTTCGGCAAACTCCGCCAATGCCGCGCGCGCCTCAGCCGTGGGCACCACACAAAGCGCATTGCTCAGGTGGATTTTGCTGAGCCGGATGCGATGATCACGCAGGCGGGCCAGTGCCGCGGGCGCTTCCTCAAATTCCACGCCCAAGTGGCAGCAGTCGTAGTTGACGCCCAGGTGAGCGTCCAGCCGGTCATCACCGGGCCGATCCTCCCGAAGCTGGCAAAAAAACTCGGCCGTCTCCTCCGTGGTCTCCAGATGGCACAGGGGTTCGGGCTCCAAACCCAGATGCAGCATGCGCCCCGTGGCACGGCTGACGCGTTCGATGTGCTCGACGCAGTGCCAGAGTTGCGCACGCGCCCCGGCAATCTGCGCGGCGCTTCGATCAAATCCCTTGAACGTGACGGGCACGGTGCTGACGCTGCCCTCGACGCCTTGGGGTACGATTTGCCCCAGCAAGTCAAAGAGCAGATTGGTGTACTCCAGCCGCTCAGGCGCAGTCCAGTCGGGCGCATAAACCTGTTCCTTCACGCGGCCGCCGTGGAACCGGCCATAGGGGAATCCGTTGATCGTGAAAACGTAGCACTGCTCGCGGTCGAGCCAATGGCGAAACGCCTTGAGTGTGGAAGGGTCGCTCAGCTCGCGCGCGGCGTCGGCGCCCAGCCTTAACCCAATCGCATAGGACTTGCCCGGCGACACGCGGTCGCGCACCGCCAGCGTGTGGCGTTGCAGCGAATCGAAGGTTTGCGCCCACGATTCGCCCCGGTGGATGTTGGTGCAGTAGGCCAGGTGCAGGCCATGGGAAAGTCTCATGGCCTAGGCGGCGGGCAGCCTGAACTTGGGGCACTGGCCCATGAACTGCGCGGGGTTTTGAAACACCACCTTGTCCACCTCTTCGGCCGTCCAACCACGCCGGCGCATCTCCAGCGCCGTTCGCGGCACGGCCAGCGGGATGCTCACGCCCCAGTCGCAGGCGCTGTTCATCCAGATGCGCTCCTGCCCGTAGAGGTCGAGCAAATCGATGGCGCGTGCTGGCGAACATTTGCTCTCCGGATAGAGCGTCATGCCGGCCCAGAACCCCGCATCCAACACCCGGCGGCAGGTGTGTTCCTCCACGTGGTCAATGATGCAACGCTCGGGCCGGATGCGGCGGTCGCCGCGCAGCACGTCCATGATGAGATTCGTCCCTTTAAGTTTGTCTTCGAGATGCGGGGTGTGAACGAGGATGAGTGAGTTCGTGCGCGCCGCCAAATCCACGTGCAGCTCCAGCACCCTGACCTCGTTGCGCGAATTCTTGTTGAGGCCAATCTCGCCGATGCCCAGCACGTTGGGGCGATCCAGAAACTGCGGGATGATGGCCAGCACATCCTTCGCCAGTGCCACGTCCTCCGATTCCTTGGGGTTGATGCAAAGCCACGAATAGTGGGCCATCCCGAATTTCGCCGCGCGCTGGGGCTCATAGTCGGTGAGCTGGCAAAAGTAATCGTGAAACCCGTTGACCGACGAGCGGTCGAAGCCCGCCCAGAATGCCGGCTCGCACACGGCTGCGCAGCCGGCCGTGGCCATGTCCCGATAGTCGTCGGTCGTGCGGCTCACCATGTGACCGTGCGGTTCGATGTAACGCATGGCAGAAGTAACGGAGAAATCCTACCGGCCAGGCCAAGCACCGCAGGCACCCTTGCCGTGCGCCTTGGCAATGGGCCGGGTCGTGGGATCGCTCAAGGAAAGCAGAACGCGCTCGGCGCGGCCCGGCCCGCGGCGTCCGAGCGCCTTCAGCGCGGTGCGGAAGGCGGCATGACGGAAATCCGCGCCTCCCTCGGCGCGGTCGACACGGTCGAGAAATGCGGCGATGTCGATGAGCTTGTGTCGCGCATCGATGAAATACTGGTCGAGAACCTGCTGGCGGGTCATGATGGGGTCGCGTTCACATTCGGCGGCGCGCTGCTGGCAGGGATTATTGTGAATAACGCGCGCCTGCGCAAGCCAGCAGCGTCCTTGACGCTTTTTGAGCGCGTGTGATTAACTTTGCCCCAAGGAGGAGGTTGCAAAAATGCCGACGTACGAGTACGCCTGCGCCAAGTGCGGGAAGGATTTTGAATTGCGGCAGTCCATCAAGGCTGCGCCGCTCACCACCTGCCCCAAGGAACAATGCCGGCAAGCCAAGTGGGGCAAGGGCCGCGTCAAGCGCCTGCTGGGAACCGGCGGCGGAATCATCTTTAAGGGCAGCGGTTTTTACGGCACCGACTACCGCAGCGCCAGCTACCAGGCGGGCGCGAAGAAGGACTCCGCCACCTCCTCCGCCGACACCGCCAAACCCTCAACTCCGGCAGTAAAGGAATCCAAGTCCGATTCCACCAAACCTGCGGCGGGTGCCAAGAAAGCATGATCCGATGGCTCCACCATTTCGCGAGGGCAGCCTTCGTGCGCGGCCTGCATCAAGGCGGATGGGGCGTTGCGCTTGCATTCACCCAATCGGGCATCCTTCACGGCGCGGTGGTGTTGCCGGCCGACCGGTCGCTTCTCAGCACCTCCAAACAATTCATCGTCAGCTCCTCCGTCGTCCGGCCGGCTCCGAACACATTTGAGCCCGTCCACTCCGCCACCAACACCATCACGCTCACACCCGGCCGCGTGGTGATTCTAGCCGAACGGATCAAGACCCTCTACCTGCGCCTCTTGGGCACCACCGACCAGTGGAGCGGCCAGATTCGGCTGCACCTTGCGCCCGCCGGTGCCGCGCCCGCCGTGCCTGAATTCCAGCGCACGCTCTACCAGGACGGCTGGCAGTACCAGGTCACCCTGCCCGAGCGGATGGCCGCAGTGGACGCCATCCGCGTGATGGTCGACGTGCTGCTTGAGGAAACGGCGCAGCGCTACAGCCGCCGCGCCACGGAGATTCCACTGTGGCTGCGCGTCGGGATGGCCGAAATGATCTGGGCCAGCGACGGCGCCTCGCTCACCTCGCCCGCCAATGTGCCCGTGGTGTTTGACACCCTGCACCCCGATCCCTTCGGCGAGGCGCGCGCCCTCCTGCAGATCCATACGCCCTACACCTTTGGCGATCTCAGCCTGCCCGCACGGCGGCAGCTTGCGGGCGAAGGCTGGCATGTCTTCCGCGCCTGCGCCCATGTGCTCACGGCGGAGCTTCTGTTGCGTCCCGACGGGCCCGCGCAGATGCGCGAATTTCTTCGCCAGCTGCCGCGCTACCGCAACAGCGAGCTCGCCTTCCTCACCGCCTTCCGGTTTGAAAACATGCTGGCGGTTGAAAAGTGGTGGACGGTGGTTCAGGCGCAGTTTCGCAGCCGCGACCGATTCCGCCGCTGGTCTACCCCTCTGAGCATCAAGCGGCTCGAGGAGGTGCTGATGCTGGAAACCCCCAAGGCGGCCCGGCCGCAGCGCCTGCAGCAGGTGGTGGGTGAGTTAAAGCTGGGCGACCAAAAATCGCGGCTGGTGCAGGTGCTCTTCCAGCTTCGCGCCCTCCAGGTCAACGCGCCGCCGACACTGGTCAAGTTGATCAACGACTACCACGACGCGATCTTAAACTACCATCAACAGCGGGGGCTGGACAGCCTGAGTCCGGCCGCCGCATTGGAGACCTCCCGAGAGGACATCATCCTCACCAACCTGCGCTCCCAGCTTGATCGGCTGGACACTATCCTAGTGGACATCAGCCTAGTGGGTGAAACCGGCCCGGCTTTGGGAAAGACCGCGGCAGCCGATCCCCCGCCAGTCCGCCCACCCTTTGGCCTTCCTGCCAAGCTGCCCCAGCTGCCCTGATCGCCCTTGAGTTGGGGCTCCTTGACACCCGCTTCGCTCCACCTATCATCGCTACCCATGTCCGCCGCATCCGGGCACGCCGAGGCATCCGCTGGCAACTCCACTTCGCACGAATACAAGGCGTTCCTTGCCACGCCGCGCGGCGCGTGGGCGCAGGTGTCTGACGCGGACTGGAACGACTGGCGCTGGCAGCTTAAACACCGCGTCACCACGCTGGCCCAGTTGGAGAAACTGCTGCCCACGCTCACACCCGAGGAACGCGCCGGGGTTCAATTGGCAGGCTCCAAGCTGGCGATGGCCATCACGCCGCATTTCTTTGGCCTCATCCATCCCGACGATCCGCGCTGCCCCATCCGCCGACAGGTCGTCCCCCGCATCGAGGAATCCACCGTCCGATCATGGGAACTCTCCGACCCCTGCGGCGAGGACTCGCACTCGCCCGTGCCTGGCATTGTTCACCGCTACCCGGACCGGGTGCTCTTTCTGGTCACCGACCGCTGCGCGGCCTACTGCCGCTACTGTACGCGCTCCAGGCTGGTGAGTAATGCGGCCGGTTACGATTTCCAACCGGACTTTGACCAGCAGATTGACTACATCGCCCGCACGCCCGCCGTGCGCGATGTGTTGCTCTCCGGCGGTGATCCCCTGCTCCTGTCGGACGACAAGCTAGAAAGCCTGCTCTCGCGGTTGCGCGCTATTCCCCATCTGGAGTTCCTGCGTATCGGCACGCGCATTCCCATTTTCCTGCCGCAACGCATCACGGAGAGCCTCTGCGCAATGCTGCGCAAGTTTCATCCACTCTTCATCAGCATTCACGCCAATCACCCGCGCGAGCTGACTCTTGAAGTGCGCGATGCGCTGATCGGGCTGGCGGACGCGGGCATTCCTCTGGGGAACCAGTCGGTGCTGCTGCGCCATGTCAACGACGATGCGGCCGTGATGCGCGCGCTGGTTCAGAAGCTGCTCCTGTGCCGCGTCCGTCCCTACTATCTTTATCAGTGCGATCCCATCACCGGCTCGGCCCACCTGCGCGCCAGTGTGCGGCGCGGGCTGGAATTGATGGAGGGCCTGCGCGGACACACCACCGGTTACGCCGTGCCGCAGTATGTGATCGACGCGCCAGGAGGCGGCGGCAAGGTGCCGGTGAATCCTGAGTATGTGCTCAGCCGCAACGCCGACCGTGTGGTGATTCGCAATTTTGAAGGCAGGGTCTTTGAGTACATCGAAGGCGCCGGCCAGCCCATTCCCATCAAACCCAGTGAAGCCTTTGAGGCGCCGAAAACGCCCGAACCCTCGCGCGTGCGCCGGATGTGAAACGCCTCCCCCACCCTGCCCTATGAAGCTCAACACCCCACACTCCCCTCGTCGGCTCGCTTGGGCGATGTTGACCGCGCTGACGGCACTTTTGATCTGCGCGGCAGGTGAGAAGCCAATTCATGCAGCCCCCGCGCCCTCCATCCCGGCACAACTCCAGCCCTTCGTGGACCGGGGGGAACTTGCCGGTGCGGTGGCTGTGGTGGCCGGCAAGGATCAGGTGCTGGCGGTGCATGCCGTGGGCTTTGCCGATGTCACTGCAAAGCGCCCCATGAAGACCGACGCGGTTTTCTGGATCGCCTCGCAGTCCAAGCCCATCACGGGCGTGGCCCTCATGATACTCGTGGACGAGGGCAAGTTGAGCCTCGATGATCCGGTGGCCAAGTATCTGCCCGAATTCAAGGAAGTGATGGTAGCCAACGGCAACGAGGCGCCGCTCCGCCCCACGCATGCCATCACCGTGCGTGAAGTGATGTGCCACACGAGCGGCATGCCCTTCAAGTCGGCTGCCGAAACGCCCACGCTCGACGCATTGCCGCTGCGTGAGGCGGTGCTCAGCTACGCCAAGACTCCGCTTTTGCAGCAGCCGGGCACCAAGTACGTCTACTCCAACGCCGGCATCAACACCGGCGCGCGCATTGTTGAGGTGATCAGCAAGCAGAGCTTTGAAGCGTTCATGGATGAACGCCTCTTCCAGCCGCTGGGGATGAAGGACACCACGTTCTGGCCCAACGCAGCGCAGATGGCGCGCCTCGCCACGCCGCACCGGCCCAACGCCGCGAAGACCGCGCTCGAAACCACGCGCATCTCGCAGATGCAATATCCGCTGGAGAATCGCAAGGGCCGGTATCCGATGCCTGCGGGTGGGCTCTTTTCCACCGGGGCGGACGTCGCCCGTCTTTGCCGCATGGTGCTTAATGGGGGCGAGCTTGACGGCAAGCGCTACCTCTCTGCCGCCGCCGTGAAGCAGATGACCAGCCGGCAGACCCCCGCCGCGCTCAAGGAGAGCTACGGCGTCGGTTGGGCCGTGACGGGTGCGAGCCATGGCCACGGCGGCGCGCTTGCCACGAACATGTCAATCGACCCGCAGCGCGGCATTATCACCATCTGGCTCGTGCAGCACGCGGGATTTGTGGGCGATGGCGCAAAGGCGCAGGGTGTGTTTCGGCAGGCGGCCGAGGCGCAGTTTGGCGCCAAATCGCGCTGACGCCCCCTCGCGCCAGATGCCCCGCGAATCCATCGCTGCCAAGTCGTCGCGACTGGGACGCATCCTGATCACACTGCGGGGCGCCTATCCTGATGCTCACTGTGAGCTGGGCCATGCCGATCCGCTGCAACTGCTCGTCGCTACCATCCTCTCCGCGCAGTGCACCGACAAGCAGGTGAATACCGTCACCCCCGGCCTGTTTAACAAATACCGCTCGGCGGCCGACTACGCGGCTGCACCTCCAGCAGAATTCGAGCAGGACATTCGCCGCATCGGTCTCTTCCGCACCAAGGCAAAGAACATCCAGGCCGCCTGCCGGATGATGGCGCAACACCACGGCGGTGAAGTGCCGCGAAGCATGGGCGCGCTGCTTGAGCTGCCCGGTGTGGGCCGCAAGACGGCCAATGTGGTGCTGGGGAATGCCTTTGGAATCAACGAGGGCATCGTGGTGGACACCCACGTGGCGCGGCTCTCGGCAAGATTAAGGCTGGCCAGCTCTTCGAGTCCGGAACTCATCGAGAAGGCACTCATGAAAATCGTGCCTCGCGATCTTTGGGCTCAGTTGAGCCACTGGCTCATCTGGCATGGCCGCCGACGCTGTGGCGCCCGCCGCCCCGACTGTGCAGGCTGCGAGCTGCGCGTCCTCTGCCCCTCCGCCGCGTGAACACGTGGTTGCTGCTTTCTTCCGGGCCTGCCGACGGCGCGTTTAACATGGCGCTCGACGAAGCGCTTCTTGAGACCGCTGCAATCCGGGCCTGCGCTGTCCTACGCGCCTATGAATGGACTCATGCCTGCGCCACCTTTGGCTACGGTCAGCGGCACGCGGATGCGGCAGCCGCCACGCCCCTGCGCCCGCTCATCCGCCGCATTTCCGGCGGAGGCGTGGTGCCGCATGGAGCCGACTGGACCTATAGCCTCACCTTCCCGCCGGATCATCCCTGGGCCGCAATGACGGCCGCAGAGAGCTACCAACAATTGCACACATGGCTTCGCGATGCGCTGGCCGCGATGGGCCTGCCAACGACTCTGGCCGACGACTGCCGCCGTCCGCGTCAGGGCGAGTGTTTCGCGGGGCATGAACGGCATGATCTGCTCTGGCGCGGCCAGAAGATTGCGGGCGCCGCGCAGCGACGTAATCGCATGGGGCTTCTCATCCAGGGCTCCCTTCAGCCACAGCTCTCCTGGTGCCGCCCCGATTGGATTGGCGCGATGCAGTCGGTCTCAAGCGGGAACTGGCGCGTGATGGAGAATCCACCCCTGGCGCGCGCGAGAGAGCTGGCTCAAATTAAGTATGCCACGGCCGCACATCAGCAACGCCTCTAGCGACGCCTTTAGGGGTGCGCTAGCGTCCTATCCAGCCGCCTCCCAGCACGAGGTCGTCCTGATAAAACACGCAGGCCTGTCCCGGGGCGATGGCGCGCTGAGGCTCCAGCAGGCGCACCTGCGCTCTGCCGCCGGCACCCGGCGTGATTTGCGCCCGTGCGCCAGCGTGGTTGTAGCGGATCTTCACCGTGGCCTCGACCGTCTCCGGCGGCTGCTCAAAGGCGATCCAGTTGCAGCGTTCCACGGCGAACTCTTCGCGCTCCAGCTCTGATTCTGTGCCCACGATGACACGGTTGCCGGGCGCGTCCAGCTCCAGCACATACCACGGGCCCGGCGCGGCGATTCGCAGCCCCTTGCGCTGACCGACGGTGTAAAACTCCACGCCATCGTGCTCGCCCAGTTTGCGGCCGTGTGCGTCCACAATGTCGCCCCGGTGACGGGCGGCCAGCCCTGCCTTCTCTAAAAAGCCGCCGTAGTCGTTGTCGGGCACGAAACAGATCTCCATGCTCTCCTCCTTGTCGGCGGTCTTTAAGTTGCAATCACGGGCCACCTGGCGCGTGTCCGACTTGGTACGGTCACCCAGCGGGAACAGAGCCCGGGCCAGCTGATCCTGGCGCAGGGAGAAGAGAAAGTAGCTCTGATCCTTGCGTGCATCGCGTCCGCGATGCAGCAGCGTGCGCCCGGTGGCGGCGCAGCGCGAGGTGCGCGCAAAGTGGCCCGTGGCCACGTAACGCGCGCCCAATTGATCGGCACGCGTGACCAGCCGGCCAAACTTGAGCTTCTCATTGCACATCACGCAGGGGTTGGGCGTGCGGCCGGCGCGGTACTCGTCGGCAAAGTATTGGATCACGTGCCGCTGAAATTCGGCCGCCTCGTCCACGAGGTAGTAGGGAATGCCCAAACTGTGCGCCACGGCCCGCGCGTCCATCACCGCCTGCGGCCCGCAGCACTTGTCCTCCGCCCGTGAGACGCAGTCCTGCGGCCAGAGCTTGAGTGTGACGCCAATGACTTCGTAGCCCTGCTCCAAAAGCAGCGCCCCGGCGGCGGAGGAGTCCACCCCGCCGCTCATGCCCAGCATCACCCGCGTCTTGTCGCCGCCGGTCATGCGCCCGTGCCGCAGTTAAGAGCCTTGAGGGCCTTGCGTGCGTTGTCCACTCGCAGTACGAGCAGGCCCTTGCGCGAGCCCGGAGGGGTGGCGCAGTAGAGGTACTCGATGTTCACCTTCGCCTTCGCAAGCCTGCCGGTGATGGACGCCAGGCTGCCGGCCTTGTTATCCCCCTCCACCAGCAGCACTTCATCGTCCACGACCAGCGCGCCGTATTCCTCAAAAATCTCAACCGCCCGCTGCGGGTCGCTGACGACCATGCGCACGACGCTGTGGTCAATGGTGTCGCTGGTGGCGATGGCGAGGATGTTGATGCGGGCCTGGGCCAGCGCCTGGCAGACTCGCGTGAGTGTGCCGGGGCGGTTGTCGAGAAAGATGGCGAGTTGCTTGGCGATTTCCATGGCGGCCTCCGGTTGGGTTAGCGCAAACCTAGCATGGCGATGGCGCGCGCGCCAGCCCGCACACCTTTTGTCTTAGGCCCCCGCCAAAGCGCTGCCCTGCGTGATGCCCGGAGCCGGAAGCAGGCTTTTGCCCATGAGAAACTGGTCGATGGACCGGGCGGCACCCCGGCCTTCGTTAATGGCCCAGACCACAAGAGACTGCCCGCGGCGGCAATCGCCCGCGGCAAACACGCCCTCCACGCTGGTGGCGAACCGGCCATGCGCCGCCTTGAAAGTGATCCAGTTTCCGCGCGGGTTTTCCGTCTGCACGCCGAGCATCCCGCCCACCTCAAGTTCGGGGCCCACGAAACCCGTCGCCAACAGAACAAGGCTGGCCGGCCACTCCTTCTCTGTGCCGGCGATTTCCGTCCACGGCGCGCCGCCCTTGATGGGCCGGGACCAGTCGATCTCGACGGTCTTCACCGCCTTCACGCAGCCGGTGTTGTCACCCACGAATTCCTTGGCGAGAATCTGGTACACACGCGGGTCGCTGCCAAACTTTGCCTTGGCTTCCGAGTGCGAGTAATCGAGACGGTAAACGCGCGGCCATTGGGGCCAGGGATTGTTGGGGGCGCGCGCGTCAGGGGGGCGGTCGAGCAGCTCGAAATTGACCAGACTGCGGCAGCCATGCCGCAGCGCCGTGCCGATGCAGTCGGCGCCGGTGTCGCCGCCGCCAATCACAATCACGTCGCGGTCGCGTGCGGACGTATAGGCGCCGTCAGCGAAATCCGAATCGAGCTGGCTCTTGGCACTGCGCGTCAGAAAGTCCATCGCGAAGTCAATGCCGCTCAGCGAGCGGCCCGGATTTTTCGCCGTGGGATCAAAGGGCTTGGTTGCGCCCGTGGCCAACAGCAGCGCGTCGTAGTCCTCGATTAGTTTGGCGGGGTCGATATACTGCACGGGGCAGCCGCGCTCCTCCATGATCTGCGTCATGTGCCCGCGGGCGAATGACTCCTTCTTGCCGACGTGCGCGCAGGTCACGAAGGTGACACCCGCTGCACGCAGGAGGTTGACGCGGCGGTCCACCACCGACTTGTCGAGCTTCATGTTCGGGATGCCGTACATCAAGAGGCCGCCAATCCGGTCGGCGCGTTCGTACACCGTCACCTCGTGGCCCGCCTTATTGAGCTGATCGGCGGCCGACAATCCAGCAGGTCCCGAACCCACGATGGCCACGCGATGGCCAGTGCGTTGCGCGGGGGTTTGTGGCGAAACCCAGCCTTCGGCAAACGCGCGGTCAATGATGCTGTTCTCAATGTTCTTGATGGTGACTGGCGGATTGGTGATGCCCAGCACGCAGGCGCCCTCGCACGGCGCCGGGCACACCCGGCCCGTGAATTCGGGAAAGTTGTTTGTCTTGTGCAGCCGGTCCACCGCCTCGCGCCAGCGGTTCTGAAAGACGAGGTGGTTCCATTCCGGGATGAGGTTGTCGATGGGGCAGCCGCTGGCCGACTGGCAGAAAGGCACGCCGCAGTCCATGCAGCGCGCGCCCTGAGTCTCCAGTTGGCCGGCCTCGGGCTGCGCGCCGATTTCACCGTAGTCCTTGAGGCGCGCCAAGGCGTCGCGGTAAGGCACCGCCTTGCGCTCAAATTCTATGAATCCGGTTGGCTTGCCCATCGTGATATTTCCGGCTGCCAGCGCGCTAGGCCACCAGCTCCCTTTCGCGCTGCCGACGCTCGGTGAGCACACGCTTGTAATCGAGGGGCATCACTTTTACAAACTGGCGCAGGGCGGTGTCCCAGTCCTTGAGAAGCGCCTGCGCCACGGTCGAACCCGTGTAGGCGGCGTGCTCGGCCACCAATGCCTTGAGCTCATGGGCATCCTCCGGTTCGGTCACAGGCTCAAGCGCGACCATCTCAGCGTTGCAGTTGGGCCCAAACCGTTTGAGCGGATCCCAGACATAGGCCACCCCGCCGGACATGCCTGCGGCAAAGTTGCGGCCGGTGGGGCCCAGAATCACGGCGCGGCCGCCAGTCATATATTCGCATCCATGGTCGCCCACGCCTTCGATCACGGCCTGCGCGCCGCTGTTGCGCACGCAGAATCGCTCGGCGGCACGCCCCCGGAAAAATGCCTTGCCGCTGGTGGCACCGTAGAGGCAGACGTTGCCGATGAGAATGTTGTCCTCGGCCTTGAAGGTGGAGGCCTTTGGGGGATAGATCACGATCCGCCCGCCGGAGAGCCCCTTGCCGACATAGTCGTTGGCGTCGCCTTCCAGCTCGATGCTCACGCCCTTTGCCAGAAAGGCACCCAAGCTCTGCCCCGCCGAGCCGTGAAATCTGAGCCGCACGGTGTCGTCGGGCAGAAGGTCGGCCCCGTGCGCCTTGGCAATCTCGTTACTAAGAATGGCACCCACCGTACGATTGATATTGCAGATGGGAAGCTCGATGTCCACGCGGCGCCCGGCCTCGAGTGCGGGGCGCGCGCGCTCCACGAGCTGATGGTCGAGCGCCTGTTCCAAACCGTGGTCCTGCTTCTGAGTGCAGTAAGTGCCCACGCCAGGATGCGGTTTCTCAATGGGCGTGAGGATGGAACTCAAGTCAATGCCGTCGGCCTTCCAGTGCGCGATCGCACCCTTCATCTCCAGGCAGTCGACGCGGCCCACCATTTCGTTGAGGGTGCGAAATCCAAGCTGTGCCATGATGAGCCGCGCATCCTCGGCCACATGGAAGAAGTAGTTGACGACGTGCTCGGGCTGGCC
>SYLI01000021.1 GCA_005809105.1 Verrucomicrobiales bacterium
ACAGGCGGCTGCGACGGGTGGGGCGACGGGTGCGCCAGAGGCGACGGGGGCGAAGGCGGTGGAGGTGGCGGTGGGCGGTGGAGGATCTGCGGCGGCCAAGGCGCAGGCGGTGAACGCGGCAGTGTCGGGAGGTTCGTTGGCCGCGGCACGCATGGGAAGCGAAGGATTGAAAGCCGATCCGGGTATCAACGCGGGCTCCGTGGCATTGGAGAGTGGCAAGACCGTCGCCGATTCCGTCGCATCAGCGGGCAAGGCCGGCAGCCAGATGGCACTCGCAGCGGCTACTTCCGCATCGTCCAATTTGGATCGTGCGCTGCCCGCAGGTGGTTCCACGATGGCGGCTGTAACGGCTGCGCGTGTGGCAAATCAGTCCCTCGCCACCAACTCCGCACCTGCGCGCCTGCCCACTGGATTGGGTGGGAAGCTGGCTGCCCTTGATCCGGTTCAGCTTCCTTCGGCCGATGCTGTATCGGTGGCCACTGCGGCAGGTGCAACAACTTTGGAAGGATCACAGACCGGGGCTGAAAAGGGTCACTCACTCGCCAAGGCGATACCCGGCGCGACGGCGTTGGCCGCAAAAGGTGCGACGAGTTCCGCCCAGACGGGCGCCGACTTGGCGGGCAAGGCGTCGGCGCCAGATTTGGGTGTCCTAGTGGCGACCGGTGGCGGTGTACGCACGCAGAAAACGGCGACATTGAAACCTCAAGCCAATACTCTTTCGCCTGCCACGGGTGCCATGAACCAGTTGGCGCAGGCGGTGGTGCTGGCGGGTTCGCAGCAGGTTTCGCTGGAGGGAATGCAGCCCAGCCTGGCACCCAGCGATTCGCTGGCTGGGGTTTCGTCGGGCCAGGCAGTGAATCCCGCGGCGCCATCCGGGCGTGCAGGTGCGCAGGCAGGCGTGTCCGGTGGGGCATTGCTGGCGATGGTGGATCAGAGGCAGTTGGCCGGCCTCACGATGGCTCCGGCGCAGTCGCTGCCCGCTTCCTCAGCGGGGATGCCCGGAGCGCTCCAACGATTTGCTCAATCTCAGCAGTCGGCGCCGGGGTTGGATCTGCCCTCACTGACGCTGGAGAAGCCCGGCGGGCAATCGCTCGTCGTGGCCAAGGGCGACCAGCCCCTTCGCGCGTCCAGCGGAGGTGCAGGGCCAGTTGCATCATCCTCTGTCTTACCGGCGGCAGGCGCGCCCATGGCGGCGCTGGGCCCGCCGGCCTCGGTGTTGGCGCGTGTGCAGGACATCCAGCTGGCGAAGGCCAATGCCGATGTGAGCCTTGGCTTTAATGCGCGGCCGATGGCGCAACTCTCCCCGGCCAATGACGTGTTGACCTTGCCCGACTTGGGCCTGCCCACGGGGCTGAAGCTGGAGGCGCCCTTGCGCGGTCCCGATCCCCTGGTGCTGCGGCACGACCCCAAGAAGCGCGTAGAGTTTATCGAGCGACTGGGAGGCAATCCCGAAACGGAAAAGGCGGTGATGCGCGCGCTGGACTGGTTTACGCGCAATCAGGAACCCAACGGCAGCTGGGATGGGCCGGGCGACCACGACGTGGCCGCGACGGGCATGGCCATGCTGGCGTACATGGGTTGGGGCGCCAAGCACACCGCGGCGGGGCCGTATCAGGCTTCGCTGGAGAAGGGGATCAACTGGATGGTGCAGCATGTGGAGAAGGGCGGCGACCTGCGTCCCACCAAGGGCGGAAACCACATGTACGATCACGGCATCGCCGCCATCGCGATGGCGGAGGCCTACAGCCTCACCAAGGACGCGCGCCTGCGCCCGGTGGTGGAGCGCATCGTTAAGTTCACCGCCGATGCTCAGAACCCGCGCACCGGCGGCTGGCGCTATCGCCCGGCCGGAGAGCAGGGCTACAACGACCGTGGCGACGTGTCTGTGACAGGGTGGCAGATCATGGCCCTCAAGAGCGCGGAGCTGGGCGGGATCCCCGTGCCCTCCCAGACCTTCGAGCGCGCGAAAGTTTTCATGGAGAGCGCGTCCGGCGGCCGCAACAAGGGCGTGTATGGGTATTACACTCCCAGCGATCCCACGCCCGCGATGGTGGCTGAGGGCATGTTTGTGCAGCAGTTGCTTGGAGTGCAGCCGACCCATCCGCGCATGGCAGAATCTGTTGCCTGGCTGGAGCGCGAGATGCCCTCACCGCACCAGGTGAGCTACAACTATTATTTCTGGTACTATGGCTGTCTGGCCATGCACCAGCATCAGGGGCAGACGTGGGAGCGCTGGAACGCGCGCCTTCAGCCCATCCTTCTGCGTGCGCAGATTGATCGGCCCAACCGCCCCGACCAGCACGGCAGCTGGGATCCGGTGGGCCAATGGGGCAGCAACGCCGGTCGCTGCGTGGTGACGGCAATGGCGGCGCTCTCCTTGGAAGTGTACTATCGCTACCTGCCGCTCTACACGCCGGCTTGGGCCGAAGCTCCTGCGGAGCAGCGAAAGTAAGGGCGTCCTAGGCGCCTGCCACGCCCAGCCAAATCACACACCCTTTGGCGTTGCCCAATGCTCGCGGTATTGGCGCCGCACCAGTTGATTGGCGGCATCATCCCCCACAACCTGCTCCTTCACGGGATCAAATTGCACCGTGCGTCCAACGCGGATGGCGATGTTGCCCAAGTGACAGAGAGAAGATGAAAGGTGGCCGATCTCGATGTCGGCGCGGGGGCGCGCACCACTCACGATGCACTCAAAAAAGTTGGCATGATGGGCGGGAAGATCCGGCCCGCCCGGGCCTGTCTTCACCACCTCGTTGCCCGCAAAGAGCTTCCAGCCACTCTTCTTGCCCAGAAGCATATGGCCCTTGGTGCCGTAGTAGGCGCAACCGTTCTCATGCCCTTCCAGCACGTAGGGCGACCAGATGCGCATCTCAAAAATAAGCTGGCGCGTGCGGCCCTTGGCGTCCGGGGCGTACTCGAAGAGCACATTCTGGGTGTCGGGCCACTGCATGTCGTCGTCAAAAAAGTACTTTCCCCCCATTGCGCAAATCCGCGACGGATGGGTCTCTACGCCCAGCCCCCAGCGCGCGATGTCGATGTCATGCACCCCGTCGTTGCCAAAGTCGCCCGTGCCAAAGGCGTGCCACCAGCGCCAGATTCCCGGCAGCAGGTTGGGACGGAAAGGAACCATGGGCGCGGGTCCAATCCACGACTCGTAGTCCAGACTGGCGGGCGGCTGGCCCGGCTGCGACTTGCCGATGCTGCCGCGGCGCTGGCTGTTCCAGGCCTTGGCGACGAGGATTTCGCCGATCGCGCCACCGTGCAGCAGATCCATCGCCTCGCGGATGCCCGCGGCACTGCGAGTCTGGGTGCCCATCTGCACCACGCACTGGTTGCGCCGGGCGCTTTCGATCATGAGCCTGCCCTCGCGCAGGTTGTGCGACGCGGGCTTCTCCACATACACATGCTTGCCGGCGTCGCAGGCGAGAATCGTGGCGGGCGCGTGCCAGTGGTCGGGCGTGGCGATGAACACCGCATCCACCGACTTGTCCTCCAGCACGCGGCGCAGGTCGCCCACGGCCTTGGGTGCCGCGCCCTTGAGCTTCTCGACGCTCCTGGCGGCCGCAGCCAGCCGGTTGGAATCCACATCGCACACGTAGGCGATGTCCACTTTGGGATTGGCGCCCAGCGCGCTCAGGTGCGCACTGCCCATGCCGCCGGGCCCAATGATGCCGACGGTAAAGCGGCCATTGACGTTGGCGGCGCGCCCAGCGGAGAACGTGGCCGCCGCTGCGGCGAAGGTTCCGGTGCGCTGGATGAACTGGCGGCGCGTGGTCTTCATGAGGTCACTGCTTTCCAACCTTGGAGGACTTCCCGGCGGTGGGGAAACCGGGGGGGAGGGACTGGGTCACCGCGCCGGTTGCCAGCCACTCGCAGGCGCGGTCCAGCGTGGCGAGGAATCCGACGCACTGCAGCGACTGGCCGTTCTCATGGCCCATCGGCGTGTGGAAGGTGATGCCCTTGCCGTAGCGGATGACCATCATCATGGGCTCGTGGCGCCGGGTCTTCTCGCACCAGGCCGTCGCCAGCACATCCATGTTTTCCGCGGGACCCCGCAGCGAGTCGTACAGCTCGTCCTGTGCGTGCTTCCATTGCGCGGGCATTCCCCGGGTGATGGGATGGTCGGCCTTGCGGATTTGCACCACGAATTCATGCTGGGCCCCGTGGCTGCCGCCGGCGCCCTTGCTGGTGTCGCGCACCTCCTTGCCCTCGCCGTCATAGTACACGTACGGGCCGTGCTTCTCGGTACGGCCGCCCCAGCCGCCCAAGCCAATCATCTTGTTGTACTCGCCCCAGTTGGGAAACGAATTGTCGGCGGCGTGAACGCAAACAAAGCGGCCGCCCTCGCGCATGTATTTCTCAAAGGCGGTCTGGACGGGCGCGGGCCAGTCCTCGCCATTGTAGTTGCTCAACACCACGCCGTAGCGGGCGAAGTCCGGACGAAACGCGTCCCATTTCGCCGCAAACTGTTTGCGAAGTTGTGCGGCGGCTGCTTCCGCCTTGGCCTTGAGTTCGGCACTCACCGCCTTGGGCGGCGAGGGCAGTTGCGCCGGCGTGGTGGCCACGTCCACCTGATAGCGGCCCGACCCTTCCAGCTGCGCCTTCATGAAAGGCGTCATCGCCTTCCAGTTGTGGTTGTTCTGCCCGTCCACAATCAACACTTTGATGGGGGCGGCGGCGGTTGAAACGCTGGCAGAGGCCAGCAACATGAGAAGCAGTTTTCCGATGGGGTTCATGGCTTGATTGAGGGTTTCATTGAAAGTGTAGAGCCCTGCCCCGACAGGCGCAACGGAGATTCTCCCATGTTAACGGAGAAGCGGGAGCATCCGCCGGGCCTCGTCCAGCAGGAAGTCCACGGACATGAAGGGCTCGTAACCCGCATGCCGCCAGCGGACACGGCCATTGGGGTCGATGAGCACGGTCGCATGAAGCGGCACCGACTCAAAATCGTCATGGGCGCGGTAGGCTCTGAAGACCTTGAGTTCGCCGTCGCTGAGCATCCGGAACGGGAAGGGCCTGCGCTCGAGGATGGAGCCGGCAAACGTCTGCTGGATGGCCGCGCCGTCATCGGGACTGATGGCGGCGATATCCACACCCAGCGCCGCAAACCGCGCGCTCGCCGCCGCGACTGCGTTGAGCTGGCCCATGCAGTGCGCGCAGCCGTTGCCCAGATAAAACACCAGCAGCAGCCCGCGACCACGGTGTTCCGCCAGTGAGTGCAAGGCACCCTTGCCATCGGGCAGCGTCCAGTCTGGAGCCGGCGTGGGCTGCCAGCGCAGGGGCCCGAGCGTTTCCATCTTAGGGAGCGCGCCCAAGTCCGGATGGGGCCCGCCTTTCAATCGCCAATCGTCCGGGAGATGGAGGGATTTGGCGATGGGATTGAGCCTCGCAAATGCCGGCGCGGCAGGATCCAGCCAAGGCGCGATTTGGCGCAGCTTCTGAAACGTGGACTGCGCCCCCGTTGCGTTCCCCGCCTCGTTGAGCACGTGTGCCTGGATGGCCAAGTGGCGCGCCTGATCGGGATTAGATTTAACGGACTGTTCGGCCAGCCGCATCGCCTCGGTGGCATTGCCCGCGCGCGAGTAGTAGAGCGCCTTGCGGTCGGGGGGAAGGTCTCCTCCTTTGGCCAGATGGGTGCGCGCCTCTTCCCATTGTCCGCTGGTCATGGCGCGGTGCAACTTGCATTCATGAATGGCTGGATCGAGCACGCGAAGGGCGTTGTCAAATGGGCGCTCGGCATTGCTGCGGGCGGCCGTCCACTCGGGCTGCTTTTTCCCGGCGGCCTTGGCGTCGGCCTCCGCCTTGTCGCCGGCGGCGGTCTTCTTCTTTTGCTGATCCTGCTGCGCACTTTCCAATTCGGAGAGCAGGCGCCCTGCGGTGTCCCGGTCGCCCTGCTGATTTCTCTGGAAGCGCGCGCACGCCAGGAGCCGCATCGCGGGGGTGCGCTCGGCAATGTCGCCCTCGGCGCGCAGGTAAGGCGTTCCCTCCAGAGCCAGTGCCTGGTTCCACAGCTCGTAGTGGGAGAGCAGCTCCATGAGATGGCGGCGGCCGTAGGCGTGGCTGGTGCGAGCGGGGATGGACCAGGTGCCGTTGGTGCGCACTTCGGGCAGGCGGGGCAGTTCCACCATGTTCTTCGCCAGCGCGATGGCGTCGCCCACACGCCCGGCAAAGCTCAGATTGCGCGTGAGCCATTCGTTGTTGTGCGCGTAATTGTGAATCTCATCGGGCAGAATGCCATCGCGCATCTGATAGGCATGATCTACGCGAGCGGAAGCCTCTTGCATCAGTGCTGCGTCGTGGTAGCGGTTGAGGCGCGAAAGGATGTGCCCGGGCATGTGCCACATGTGGGCGATGCTGGGGCTGGAAGGGCCGCACTGGCCGACGGCTCCCAGCGCCTTCTTGGGTTCCTTGTAATCCCAGAGGTGAATCCGGTAGTGGTGGCACGGATGTAGCGGGTTCACCTTGAGGATGGAATCAATCTGGGCATCGACGACCTCATGCTGGCGGGCTCCCAGTTGGTTGTCGCTGTACTGCTGCAGCGCGAGAAACGCCTTGGCCTCGAGGTCTGCGGGGTGCTTCTCGGAAAGAGCCTGCAGCCCCTTGAGGTAGGCGGCATTGGCCTTTTTCTTGTCGGCAGCTTCTTCGCGGTGATAGGCCGCGAGCGCATCAATCCACATCTGTTCTCGTTCGCTGACACGGCCGCGGCCAGCGGCAGCCTTTGCAACGAACTCCTTGGCGCGTTTGCCATTCCCTCCGTTGGCCATCGCCAAGCCCCAATAGGCCATGACGCAGCCCGGATCACACAAGAGCACCTGGCGGAACGACCGCTCGGCTTCGAAGTACCAGAAGCCGTGAAGTTGACCGACGCCTTGATTAAAGAACTGCTGGGCCTGTGTGTTCTGCGTGGTGATGGGAAAATGCACATCCCCACATCCACCCATGAGGCGCGCCGCCTGCCGCGGGCCCTCGTTAAACGCAGCACCGTGCCACGCGTGGCCGGGCTGCGGCCCGGGTTGATCCACCGTCCTGGGAGGGAGGGGCGGGGTCGAAGGCGGCCCCTCCTGCGGCGAAACGCAGGCCGCAAAAAAAAGCGCGCCGCCAACCAACACCGCGAGCGATTCCCCAAAAGTCTTCAAAGCAATCCGGCTGTCTCCTCAAACCCGCAGATCAGATTGAGGCTTTGGACGGCCTGTCCTCCGGCGCCCTTCACGATGTTGTCGATGGCACTCATCACCAGCAGCCGTCCGGTGCGCGGATCCAGTCGCCATGCGAGATCGAGAAAGTTGGTGCGCGCCACCTGCTTGGTATCGGGCAGCGCATCGCCGCAAAGGAGCCGCACGAAGGGTGCGTGCTCATAGGCGTTGTGATAGCAGCGGGTGATCCGCGCCGCCAATTCCGCCATTTCCAATTCCGTGTTGAAATGTTGTGCGGGCGCCAGATGCAGCGTGGTGAGGATGCCGCGACTCATGGGGATGAGGTGCGGGGTGAACTGCATGAGTACGGGCAAGCCCGCGGCCGCAGAGAGTTCCTGTTCCATTTCGGAGAGGTGGCGGTGCCGGGGCACGCTGTAGGGCCGCGCGCTCTCGTTGCACTCGACAAACAAATAGGGCAGTTCCGCCTTGCGCCCCGCACCGCTAACGCCGCTTAAGCTGGTGGCGATAATGCCCGTGGGTTTGACCAGTCCCTCACGCAGCAGAGGCAGCAGGGGCAGCAGCACGCTGGTGGGGTAGCAGCCGGGCGACGCGACGAGCCGGGCGTTGCGGATGGCCGCCGCGTGAACCTCCGGCAGGCCATACACCGCCTCCGCCAGCAAATCCGGCGCGGGATGCGCCTGCCCATAAAATTGTTGGTAGACATCCGCCGACCGCAGTCGGAAGTCGGCCGAGAGATCGATGACTTTGCAGCCGCCATCCAACAGCGGCCGGGCGAACTCCGCTGCCACTCCGTGGGGCAGGGCGAGGAACACCACAGACGCCGAAGCCATCAGATGTTCCGGCGTGGAATCGGTGAAGCGCAGAGACTTGGCGGCTGGATGCCCGGCAAACCACGGCAGCACCTGCGAGAGCGGCTTGCCGGCGTACTGGCGCGAGGTGAGTGCGCAAAGCTCCACATGCGGGTGCGCGAGCAGCAGGCGCACCAGCTCCTCGCCTGAGTAGCCCGAAGCTCCCACGACGGCGACACGAACCTTTTTGGCCGCGACAGGCACAGCGTTGTTCTCCGTTGTTTGCCGGGAAAATGAAAACAAAAAACCCGCGGGATAAGCCGCGGGTTCGAGACTTGATGACGCGTGCGGTTAACGCTTGCTGTACTGAAAGCGCTTGCGGGCACCGCGCTGGCCGTACTTCTTGCGCTCGCGCTCGCGCGGATCGCGCGTCAGCAGACCCTCTGCCTTGAGTGCGGGCCGCAGTGTGGCGTCCACCTGCAGCAGAGCACGCGCAATGCCCAGACTCACCGCGACGGCCTGGCCGCTGGGGCCGCCGCCAATGACATTGACTCGGGCGTCAAATTTGTCGACCTGACCCGCTTCAACCAAGGGCCGCATCGCGACGATGCGGTGATCCTCGACCGGAAAGTATCGCTGGAAAGGCCGACGGTTGATGGTGATCTTGCCGGTGCCCGACTTGAGCCGCACGCGCGCGCTCGCCGTCTTGCGACGGCCCGTGGCCAGAATTTCTCCCGTTTTCTTGTCGAGCATCTTAGTTCAGCGTCACAGGTTGCGGTTGCTGTGCGGCATAGGGATGGTCGCCACCCTTGAACACGCGCAGCTTGGTTAGCAGCCGATCGCTCAGGCGGTTTTTGGGAAGCATGCCCTTGACGGCATGCATCACCAGCCGCTCGGGATGCGTGGCGCGCACTTGGGCCACCGTCTTGTACTTTTCACCACCACGCCAGCCCGAGTACGTCATGTACTCCTTATCCGTTTCCTTCCGGCCGGTGAGGCGAACCTTCTCGGCGTTGATCACCACGACAAAGTCGCCGGCGTCCAGATGAGGGGTGAAGATGGGTTTGTTGCGTCCTCGCAGGATGTTCGCCACGGCGCACGCCAGACGGCCCAGAGATTTGCCGGTAGCGTCCACTAGGCGCCATTGGCGCCGCTGCAAGTCGATCTTTGGCAGGTAAGTCTTCATGACCACTGAAAGCAAAGGGCGGCCAACCTAGCAAACCCGCATTCCAAGTCAACAGGCAATTCAGTCGCCCTCCGGGGCGGGTGCTGCCGCCACCGTTTGGAGCCGCGCGCTCAGCACCTTTTCGATGCGGTTGAACCGCCGCAAGAGTTCGGGCAGCCGCTGCAGTGCCAGCAGTTGTCGCTTCATCTGTTTGTCCGGCTGCGCAGGCGTGCCGAACCATTTCTCGCCCGCGCCGATGTCGTGCATCACGCCGGATTGCGCGGCGATGGTGACATTGTCGCCGATGCGAAGGTGCCCCGCCAGCCCCACCTGGCCGGCGAGGATGACATGATGGCCCAGCTTGGTGCTGCCGGCGACGCCCGCCTGGGCCACCACCAGACAGTGGTCACCCGTGGACACGTTGTGCGCAATCTGGACGAGGTTGTCGATTTTCGTGCCCTTGCCAATCACCGTCGGACCCAGCGCGCCCCGGTCGATGGTGACATTCGCGCCAATCTCCACGTCGTCGTGAATGACCACGTTGCCAATCTGCGGAACCTTGATGTGCCGGCCGCCTTCCTGCACATAGCCAAAGCCATCAGAGCCCACCACCGTGCCGGCGTGGATGCGCACGCGGTTTCCCAGCTCGGTGCGCGGATAGAGCGTCACGTTGTGAAAGATGGAACAGTCCTCGCCGATGGTGCATCCCTCATCCACGTAGTTGTTGCCGTGCAACACCGAGCGCGCGCCCACCTGCACGTGGTCGCACACGATGACGTGGGCTCCGATGCACGCCTCGGGGTGCACCTGGGCCTTGGGGGAAATGAGGGCCGAGGGATGGATGCCGCGCGGCGGCTGCGGCTCTGGATAAAACAGCGGCACCACTTTGGCAAACGCGGTGCGCGCGCTGGCCACGCGGATGAGCACCTTGCGCTCGGAGACGAAGGGCTTGTCGATGATGATGGCGCTGGCGGCGCTTTGCTCGGCGCGCTCGAAGAAGGTCTTGTTCTCCGCAAAGGTGAGGTCACCGGCGCGGGCGCGGTCGGCGGCTTGAAACCCGGTGAGGGGCATGGTGGGGTCGCCCACCACCGTGCCGCCCAAAAGGGCGGCGATGTCTCCCACGGTGTATCGCATGGCTAAAGCCTTCTAACGATGCGTCGGCGTTCAAACGCCGCGCGTGCTGATGATGGCGTTGCCCTCGCCGAGCACAACTACTTTCGGGTGCCAGGTGGTGGCAGCGCCCATGTCCATCCACGCAAAAGTCATTACCGTCAACCGGTCGCCCACGCTGCCGAGATGCGCCGTCGCGCCGTTGAGAATGATGGCCCGGCCGCCGTGCTCGCCTGGAATGGCATAGGTCTCAAAGCGGTTGCCATTGGCCAGATTGCCGCACAGCACCCGCTCATAGGGCAGCAGGCCGGCCGCCTTCATGAGTTCGGAGTCGATCGTCAGGCTGCCCTCGTAATTCACGTTGGAATCGGTGACCTGCGCGCGGTGAATCTTGGACTTGAGCAGGTGGACTTGCATCGTTGGTCGGTGCCTTGACTTGGCGAAGGCGCGCCAATATAAAGGCCGCGCAACCTAATTCAACCCCTACTTTTCGCGTCCATTAGGATACCTCTCATGAGCAGAAAAATTCGCTACGGCATGGTGGGCGGCGGTCGCGGGGCGTTCATCGGCGCCGTTCACCGTATTGCCGCCAACATGGATGGACAGATTGAGCTTAAGTGCGGCGCCTTCTCCAGCGATCCGGAGCGCAGCCGTGCCAGTGGCGCCGACCTTTTTCTGGATCCCGACCGGTGCTACGGCACATTCCAGGAGATGATCCGCGCCGAGGCCAAGCTGCCGGCCTCCCAGCGGATGGACTTTGTCGCCATCGTCACGCCAAACCATATGCACTTCCCACCGGCCAGGATGGCGCTGGAGAATGGCTTTCATGTGCTGAGCGACAAGCCCGCCACTTTCAACCTCGCCGAGGCCAAGGCGCTTGCCGCGCTGGTGAAAAAGACCGGCCTGCTCTATGGCCTAACCCACAACTACACCGGCTACCCGCTGGTGAAGGAAGCGCGCGACATGGTTCGCGCCGGCAAGCTGGGGAAAATCCGCAAGGTGGTGGTGGAGTATCCGCAGGGGTGGCTGGCGACGCGGCTCGAAGCCACGGGGCAGAAACAGGCCGGCTGGCGCACCGACCCCAAGCGCAGTGGCGCCGCGGGTTCCATGGGTGACATTGGCACCCACGCGGAGAATCTGGCGGAGTACGTCACCGGGCTGCATATCGAGGAATTGGCCGCCGACATCACAACCTTTGTGAAGGGCCGCAGGCTCGATGACGACGGCAACGTGCTGCTGCGCTTCAAGGGCGGCGCAAAGGGAGTGCTGCACTGCTCGCAAATCTCCGTGGGCGAGGAGAACAACATCAACCTGCGCGTGTACGGCGAGAAGGGTGGCATTGAGTGGCACCAGAGAGAGCCCAACTCGATGCTCGTGAAATGGCAGGACCAGCCCATGCAGGTGTACCGCACGGCCAACGGCTACCTCGGTGCGAACGCGAAGGCCGCCTCGCGCACGCCTCCGGCGCATCCGGAAGGCTATCTTGAGGCGTTTGCCAATCTGTACCGCAATTTTGCCAATGCCATCCGTGCGCACAACGACGGGCGCAAGCCGGCCAGGGACGATGTGGCCAACGACTATCCCAAGATTGAGGATGGTGTGCGTGGCATGGCGTTTATTGAAGCGGTGCTGAAGTCCTCCAAGGCGAACGCTAGGTGGACAAAGCTGGGGGTGTAGAGCCAACAAACCTCACTCTGGCAGACCAAGCCAAGCCAGCGGGAGCGATCCAAACTTGTACTGGCAGTTCACGCTGTGGATGTAGTCCAGCACATCCTTGTAGCAGGGTTGCCGAAACCAATCGTTTAGCACGTAAACGTATTCGACCCTCAGTCCAAGCCCAGCAACCAGTTTCTGGTATTGCTTCCTCTTGAAGTCGCAGGTCTGGAGCTTCTCATCCACGGAGCCTGCTACCTGTTGGTACTTCACCTCGATGATGAAGAGGGTTTCCCGCACGATGACCAGCAGAGCGTCATCCGGCAGCAACTGCTTCGAAATCTTGGGTTCCCAATCTACGTCTTCCTCTTCCAAATAATTGTAGAAATCGTGCTTCCGAAAACAGCGGGCGACCAGTTCGCCTTTGAAGTAAACGCCCTTGCCGGCCTTGCCCGGTATGGGCTTCACTTCGTAGCCCGGCTTTGCAGCAAGCAAGTTTTGGAAATCCACTTCCTGCTCAAAGTCCAGCCCCGTGAGAGTATTGGCACCGCCGACGCCGCCCTCTTTCATGCGAAGCGGTCTCCTTCCTTCTGATCGGCCTCCCACTTGAGCCGTTGAATCGAGAGCTTGGTATGCGACTCGTCGAGTTCGATGCCGACGCAGTGACGCTTGGTGCGGACCGCCGTAACAGCGGTGGTACCGCCGCCCAAGAATGGGTCTAGCACCAAGTCGCCCTCTTTGGTGGAAGCGAGGATGCATCGCTCAATCAGCGCAACTGGCTTCTGCGTGGGGTGTTTGCCTAAACTTTTTTCGGGGGGGGGGGGGGTAAAATCGCCAGACGGTTTTCATCTGTTTCCCTGTGACACTTTTCATTTCCTGGTAGTTGAAAAGGTGTTTGCTCTTCTCGTTCCTAGCGGTCCAGATGACCGTCTCGGTGGAATGGGTGAAGTAGCGGCAGGAGAGATTGGGCGGCGGGTTTGGCTTTTCCCAAGTGATGTCGTTCAGGATCTTGAAGCCGAGCTGCTGCATCGCATAGCCTATCGAGAGAATGACGTGGTGCGTGCCGCTGACCCAGATGGTGCCGTTGGGCTTGAGGACGCGTTGGCAGCGGCGGAGCCATTCGAGGTTGAATTCATGGTTGAGTTCTGGCCCGCGCGACTTGTCCCAGGCGCCCTTGTCCACCTTCACCATCTTCCCGCCGTGGCAAGTGATGCCGCCGTTGGAAAGGAAGTAGGGCGGGTCGGCAAAAATCATGTCGAAGCGCCCCCCGGGATACTCGGCGTAAATGGCATCGAGCAGTTCGAGGCAGTTGCCGTGGTAAAGCCAGACGCCGCAGGCGTCGTCGTGATAGACGAGATTGGGTGGTGAAGACGCGTCGTTGGGACTATCACCATCCGGATGAGCCGCAGGCTTCGCAGGAGCGGGGCGTGTGATGCGTCCGCGCTCACTGCGGCGAGTGGCTTTCTTCGGCACGAACGAGATCCATTGATCAGAAGGGCAGATCAGATCAAGTCGTCATTCTTGGCGGAGTCACACCTCAGCTTGCCACGAGGTTTCACTTCGCCATACTCGCGGCCCGTTCTACGGAAGTCGAAATGAGCACACTCAACTTCGCCATCATCGGCACCGGCGGCATCACGCTGCAAAACCACCTGCCCGGACTCGCGCTGTGCAAGGACGTGAAGGTCACGGCGCTGTGCGACGCCAATCCCGCCGCGCTCGAGGCCGCACGACAGCAGACCGGTGTCGCCATCACTTCCACGAAGTGGGAGGACATCATCGCGCGCGACGACGTGCATGCGGTGATCATCGCTACGCCCAATGTCTTTCATCCGCCCATCGCTATCACGGCCGCGCGCAGCGGCAAGCATGTGCTCTCCGAGAAGCCGCTCGCGCTCAACGCCGCCGATGCCCGTGCGATGGCCGCCGAGGCCGACCGCGCCAACGTGCGGCACATGACGGCCTTTACCTACCGCTTCGTGCCGGCGATGCGCTACCTGCATCACCTGATCCGGCGCGGCGATGCCGGGCGGATCTACCACTATCGCTCGTGTCGCCTGCAGGACTGGGGCACGCGCAGCGTCGGCTGGCGCATGCAGAAGAAGATGGCCGGCACCGGCGAGATCGGCGACATGCTCTCGCACCGGATTGATTTCGCGCGGCATCTTGTGAGCGAGTTCAAGCGGCTTGTGTCGAGCCTTGTGAACCACACGCCCCTCCGCGACGGCCAGCCGAATGACACCGACGACTGGGTCGGCCTGCTCGCGGAGTTTCAGTGTGGCGCGACGGGCGTCATGGAAAGCAGCAAGCTCGCCAGCGGCGTCAACGAAAGCTGGCGCAGCCCCGACCGCGTGGAGATCAACGGCAGCGAGGCGAGCTTTAGCTTCACGACGGGCTGCTGGAACGAGCTTCAGATGGGCAAGCTTGGTGGGCCCGGCATGAAGGCACTGCCCATTCCGCGTGAGTTCTACGTGCTGCCCGGTTCGCCGCGCGACCCGGGCGTGGGCGATCCGCTCGTGAGTTTCCGCTACGATCAGGCCGTCGAGTTTGTGAACGCCATCCGCGAGCAGCGCCCCTGCTGCGTCACATTGCACGATGGCGCGCGGGCGCAGGCGGTGATTGATGCCGCAGTGACATCCGCCCAGACGCGCGGCTGGGTGGAACTGGGCGGCAGCGTGTGACGCGGGTCAGGTGCTGAACGCTTTCTTCAGGTACTCCAGACTTCGCGTGGCGATGGCCTCGGGGCCTTCCTCAAACTTGAACACCTCCACCGACACCACGCCCTCGTAGCCCACCTCGCGAAGGGCCGCGGCGATAGGCACAAAGTCCACCGCGCCAAATCCCGGCCCCTTCAGGTTCTCGTCGTTGGCGTGAAAGTAGGCAAATTTGCCACGGCTCTCGCGGATGATCTGCGGCACCGGCGCGCCCATGGAGCACATCGCCTTCACATCGAGGATGATTTGAAAGTGCGGGCTGCCAAACTGGCCAACGAAGCCGATGGCCTCGGTGTGGGTGTTGATGAAGTTGGTGTCAGCGGGCGAAAGCGGTTCGAGGCAAAGCACCACATCGCGTTCGGCCGCGTGGCCCACGGCCGCCTGAAACACCTCCGTGGCGCGCTGCCATCCCTGCAGGTAGGTGACGCCCTCCTCCAGATTGCGCTGGCGGGGCGACCCCACAACGATGGCGCGCCCGCCCAGGTCTGCGCAGAAGTCCACGAGGTGTTTGAGGTAGTCGCCGGTGCGCTGGCGCGTTGCGTTGTCGGGGCAGGTGAGGTGGAGTCCCTCCGTCTGCGCCAGCACCCAGTGGATGCCTGAGATGAAGATTCCGTGATGTGCCGCTTGCTCCCGCGCATGGCGCCGGGCCGCAGCGGAAACATCGGTGACCTGCCGGGCCATCGTGAATGGTGCAATCTCCAGGGCGTCATAGCCGGCGCGCGCGACGTAGGCCATCGTGTCGTCCAGCGACCAGTCCGCGAAGATCTCGTTGCAGATGGCGAATTTCATGGACGATTTGTAAGGTCCGCCGCCAGAGTGCGTCGAGCCTGCGATGAGACTTTTCTACACGGGCCCCGCGGTGAACACCGAGATGCTCGTGGTGATGCTGGAAAAACACGGCATCGCCGCCTCGCAGGCATTCGCCGGACCCTCGCTGCCCGGAGATGACGATTTAAGCCGCCCCGCCCACGTCTTCGTGCCCGAAACCGATTACGAACGCGCCCACCAGCTCTTCTACGCCCCGCGCGAGGACGAGCTTTAGCCTGCATCCCCATCCCAACCTCCAGTGGGGCAGGGGTGGACATCGGAAACGGGCGGGAGCGCCGCCCCGGTCACTTGCCAAAACACATCAGGTGCTTTTCGGTGCGCAGATAGATACGGCCATCCACGATGGCGGGCGTGGACATGACTCCCTCACCCATCTCGTTGCGGGCGACAACCTGCAGCGGCGCGCCGGCCTTGAAGACGGTGGCGATTCCGCTCTGGGAAATGGCGTAGATGTGGTCGCCTGCCGCCAGAAGGCTGGAGTAGTAGTCGCCCGTCGCGCCGAGTCGCTCGTCGCGAAAGAGGACGTTGCCCGATTTCGCATCGTAGCAGGTGACCATGCCGCCGCTTCGCACGGTGTAGAGGCGCCCCTGATGATGGAGCGGTGAGGCGATGTAGGGCAGGCTGCGGGTGTGCTTCCACACGATGTGGCTCTCGGAGAGATTGCCGCTGCCGCCCGGCCGGATGGCAAAGAGGGCGTTCTCTGCCTGCACAAACTGCTCGGCCATGCCTTCGTACTCAGCGCGGGTCACCGCCCCGTCCTTGTCGAGGTCAAATTGCGTGAAGCGGTCGCGGAAGGGGCCCGGCGGAAATTCTTCCTTGTCGAGCTTGCCGTCGCGATTCTTGTCCTGCTGCGCCATGAATTCCACAAAGGCAGGCACGACGATGCGGTCTCCCGCGTCACCGCCGATGTTCCAGCTGCCCACGAAGAGCAGCCCGTTTCCCGCGGCGGGCGAGGCGTTGGCTACACGCGCCAGGCCCCGCGAGCTCCAGAGCACCTGGCCGTTTTCAGGGTGATAGGAGGTCACCCTGATGTTGCCATTGGCGATGATTTCCTCGCGGCCCTCGTTCTGCCAGAGGAACGGGGTTGAGAACCCGCGGCGATGCTCCGGTCTCGGCGTCTTCCAAACTTGGCGGCCGGTGCGCTTGTCCACCGCCAGCAGGAATGAATTGAGGTCGCCGTCGCACAACTGGATCACCCGGTCACCAGCAAGGATGGGCGAGCTTGAGGCGCCAAACTCCACGATGGGCGCGGGCAGCGGATGCCGCCAGAGTTCGCGGCCTTCGAAATCGTAGGCGAGCAGTCCGTACGATCCAAAGTACACGATGACCCGCTCGCCGTCGGTGCAGGCCGTGGGCGCGGCGGGATTGCTGATGCGGTGGGCCGCCTCGAGTTTTTCCGCGGGTGCGCTGCGGCTCCAGAGCAATTTGCCGGTGGATCGCCGTAACGCCAGCGTCACCAGCTTCTTGTCCTCCACACCGGTCAAAAAGAGATGGTCGCCCCAGATGACGGGAGAGGAATGTCCTGGCGGCAGTGCCGTGCTCCACAGCCGGTTGGTCTGCGGCCCGAAATGCACGGGGGCCGTCCCATTACCGACGGCGACGGCACTGGCGGAGGGGCCACGCAACTGCGGCCAGTTCGCCGCCTGTGCGTGCTGCGTGATGGCAAGGGCCACGACCCAGCGCAGCGCCCGCCATGCTGCAGTGCGCGGGCAGGTGTAAAATGCAGGGCGCAGTCGGGGGCATGGGGGAGTCATCACGGGCAGCAGAGTAGCCTGCGCCCGAAAATGCTCAACCCAAACCTCGCTGGCAACGCCGCTCAGGCGAGAATGGCCCGGATGGGGTGCTGCTCCTCGACGCCGGTGAGGCGCTGGTCAAGCCCCTGGAATTTGTAGCTGAATCGCCGGTGGTCAATTCCCAGGCAGTGCAGGATCGTGGCGTTGAGGTCGTTCAAGTGCACCGGGTCCTTCACGATGTTGTAGCTGAAATCGTCCGTCTGACCGTGCGTGGTGCCACCACGGATGCCGCCGCCGGCCATCCAGATGCAGTAGTTGCGCGGGTGATGGTCGCGCCCGTAATTCTCGCGCGTGAGCGTGCCCTGCGAATAGACCGTGCGGCCGAATTCACCGCCCCAGATCACCAGTGTATCCTCCAGCAGGCCGATGCGCTTTAAGTCCTCCAGCAGCGCGTGCACCGGCTGGTCGGTGGCCTTGCACTGGCGGGTGATGTCATTGGGCAGATTGCTGTGCTGATCCCAGCCTCGGTGGTTGATCTGCACCATGCGCACGCCACGCTCGGCCAGCCGCCGCGCCAATAGCGCGCAATAGGCGTAGCTGCCCGGGGTGCCCACCTCCGGGCCGTACATCTCGCGCGTCTCCTTCGGCTCCTTGGAAAGGTCGATCAGCTCCGGGACGCTGGTCTGCATGCGAAACGCCATTTCATACTGAGCGATGCGCGCCAGCGTCTCCGGGTCGCCCAGCCTCTGATGATTGAGCTCGTTGAGCTGATTGAGGCCATCAAGCATGTCGCGGCGTGTGGCACTGTCCACCCCGGGAGGATTCTTGATGTACAGAACCGGGTCGCCCTTGTCGCGCAGCACCACTCCGGAATGTTTGCTAGAGAGGAAGCCCGAACTCCACATGCGCGTGAAGAGCGCCTGACTGGGGTTGGGCACAAACGGGGTGAGCACCACGAAGCTGGGAAGGTCGCCGTTGACACTGCCCAGACCGTACGAAAGCCAGGAGCCCAGGCTCGCCTTGCCCGGCACTTCCGTGCCCGTCATCAGAAAGGTGCAGGCCGGATCGTGGTTGATGGCGTTGGTGTGCACCGAGCGGATGAGCGCGATGTCGTCGGTGTTCTTCGCGGTGTGGGGAAGCAGTTCACTCACCCACATCCCGCAGTCGCCGTGCTGCGAGAATTTGAACTTCGAGGGTGCCACCGGAAAGCGCTGCTGGCCGCTGGTCATCGTCGTCAGGCGCTGGCCCATCCGTATCGACGCAGGCAGTTCCTCATTGAAGTGCTTCACGAGTCCCGGCTTGTGGTCCCAGAGGTCGATCTGCGAGGGCGCGCCATTCATGTGCAGGTAGATCACACGCTTGGCCTTGGGGGCAAAGTGAGGCAACTCCGGCAGCGACGGGTGCACCGCCGAACCGTAATTGCGCCCGCCGCCCGTTGCGGCGCGCAGACCAGAGGGCATCATGGCCATGGTGAGCGCACCCATGCTCAGCCCGGCGCCGGCAAAGAACTGGCGTCGGGATTGGTGCAGTGCAATTTCTTGGAGGGGATTCATGGGCCTTAGTTCTTGGTCACCGTTTCGTCCAGGTTCAGGATCAGGTTCGCAATCATCGTGTACGCGGCCAGTTCCTGCGCTGGGAGTTCCGGCTTGGCGAGAGACTCGCCATACTTGAGCAGCTGCTCGGCAGCGGCCTTGTTCTGCGCGTAGCGCGCCAGCTGCCGATCGAGCGCCGCCTTCAAGATTGCCAACTCTGCGGGTGTGGGCGTGCGCGCTGTGGCGATGCGAAATCCCATCGCCAGCCGCCCTTCCGGCTGGGCACCGCCTTCGGTCAGCAGCCGCTGCGCCAGATTTCGCGCGGCCTCCATGTGCTGGATGTCGTTGAGAAGCTGCAACGCCTGCAGGGGCGTGTTGCTGCGGTCGCGTCGGGCGCAACTCTGCTCGCGGTTGGGGCCGTCAAACGTGGCCATGAAGGGCGGCGGGGCAGTGCGCTTGATGAAGGTGTAAAGACTGCGCCGGTACAGTGCCTCGCCGTGGTCCTGCACGTAATTGCGCGTGTTGCTGCTCTCAAATCCCACGGGCTCCCAGATGTTTTCCGGCTGATAGGGTTTGACACCCTTGCCGCCGAGTTTGGCCACGAGCAGCCCGCTGGTGAAGAGCGCGTTGTCGCGCAGCACTTCGGCATCGAGCCGGAAGCGAGGGCCGCGCGCGTAGAGGCGGTTGGCGGGATCGGCCGCGAGCGCCGAGGAGGTGACCCGCGAATCCTGCCGGTAGGTGGCGCTGGTGACGAGCAGGCGGATCAGCGCTTTGGTGTCCCAACCCGACGCGACAAAGTGCCGCGCCAGCCAGTCCAGCAGTTCGGGGTGAGAGGGCGCCTCGCCCTGCGAACCAAAGTCGCCGCTGGTTTTCACCAAGCCCATGCCGAAGAGTTGCTGCCAGTAACGGTTCACCGCCACACGCGCCGTGAGCGGATGTTTTTCAGACATCATCCAGCGGGCCAAATCCAGCCTCGTGGGGTTGTTCGTGCTGGGCAGGGGCGGAAACACCGCAGGAACATTGCGGCCGACTTTTTCGCCAAGCTTGTTGTACTGGCCGCGCACATGCACAAACGTTTCGCGCGGCGCGGCCATTTCAGCCATCACCAAGGTGCTTGGTGCGGCCTTGTCCACTACGTCTCGCTTGTCCTGTGCATCCTTAAGCTGTGCCTTGGCCTGCGCGAGCACCGGCTGCGCAGCCGCATTGGCGACTTCGAGGTAGTGATCCAGCACGGTTTTCTGTTGCTCGGGGCTGCGCTTGGCTGCCGCGATTTTCAGAGCATTCTTGACGGGCGCGGGAAGGTCCTTGTTGTTTTTGATCTGTCGCTCCCATGCGGCCAGCGACCGCGCGGGGTCTTCCAACGGATTGGTGATGGTGGTGATGCCGGCCTTGTCCCACGAGGCAGTGCCTCCGAATTGCGTGAAGGCCATTCCGTCAATTTTCGTTCCGGCGGCCAGACCCAGCTTGCTGGCGGAGATTTCCAGACGCACCCATTCGCCAACCTTGGGGAGGGGGCCCATCTGAAGTTTCTGCGTGGTGCCCTTCTGGCCATACGGGATGGCGTCGGCATCGCCCCAGTTGCCGCGGTGGTTCCAGCCGCCGATGTGGAATTGCAGCATCACGGCTTTGGGGGGATTGATGAGGTCCAGAAAAACGTACGCAAAGAGCTGGTCATTGGCGCCCACGACCAGCGGCTGGGTTGCGCTGGTGAAGAAATCCTGAGCCACCCCCGCGGCGGTTCGCTGGATGAATTTGCTTCCGGAGAGAGGCTTTAGGCCCGCGCCGGCCTCGGCAAACTTGAGCGGCTGAGTGTTGGGGTTCACGGCACCCTTGGCGCCAGCGGGGAATTCGTCGTCCACCCACACGCGCTCCACGGGATCAGGCTTCGCATCGGGCGCCACCACGGGCTCGGCATATTTGATGGTGGCGATCGCCGCCGCGAGCTGCTGTCGGGCGGCGGCTATCTTCTTGTCCAGCTCCTCCAGCTGCTGCTTCTGGTCGGGCGTGGCGAGTTTAAGAACCGGCGGAGTGAGGAGGATGTTGCCGTCCATCGCGGGATCGGCGGTGCTGTGGAAGAAAGAGAAGAGCGAGTAGAATTCCTTCTGCGAAATGGGGTCAAACTTGTGGTCGTGGCAGACGGCACAGCCCGCCGTCAGGCCCATCCACACGGCGACCGTTGTGTCGGTGCGATCCACCGCGTACCGGAAGACGAATTCCTCGTTGATGGATCCGCCCTCGCTCGTGGTGACATTGCAGCGGTTGAAGCCCGACGCCACAATCTGATCGGTGGTGGCATTGGGCAGCAGGTCGCCAGCGATCTGCCATGTGGAAAATTGGTCGAAGGGCAGGTTCTGGTTGTATGCCTGAACGACCCAATCGCGATACGGCCAGATGGATCGCTCGTTGTCCAGATGCAGCCCGTGCGTGTCGCCGTAGCGGGCAAGGTCGAGCCAAAAACGGGCCATGTGCTCGCCATAGCGGGGCGACTTCAGCAGGCGGTCCACCGCCTTTTCGTAAGCGTCGGGCGCAGCGTCGGCCAGGAATGCGTCGAGTTCAGCCAGTGTGGGCGGCAAGCCGGTAAGGTCGAAGCTCACGCGGCGCAGCAGGGTGGGCTTGTCGGCTTCGGCTGCGCTTGAGAGTTTCTGTGATTCGATGCGTGCGGCAATGAACTGGTCCACCGGATTGCGCGCCCAGCGGGACTGGGCCACTACCGGCGGCGCGGGATTTGCCGGCGCAATGAACGCCCAGTGGGACTGATACGGGGCGCCTTCTTCGATCCAGCGCTTGATCACTGCCACCTGTGCGGCCGAGAGCGCCACGCCATGTTCGGGCGGCGGCATCTGCTCGCGCTTGTCGGTGTGGGTGATGCGCTTAAAGAGTTCGCTCTGCGCCGGATTCTTGGGTGTGATGACGCGTCGCCCGCCCTCACGAGCGGAGTAGATGCCTTCCTTCTCGTCCAGACGCAGTTTTCCCTTTCGCTTCTGCTCGTCGGGGCCGTGGCAGGCAAAGCAGTGGTTGGAGAGAATGGGACGCACCTCGCGGGCGAAATCCACCAGAGCCGCGCCTCGCGCAGGTGCATTCTGCAGCGCGACCAGGCACAGCCACACCCAAAGCGTCCGTTTCGGCAATGTCATCGTTGTCTAGGCTAGGAATCCAGCAGGGAGCATACAAGCCCGGAGTTTTTGACTGGCGCCTTCGAACGCCGATTCACCTCCATGGCGCTATTGTGCCGCGGCGAACAAGCTGGCACGCTCACCATTGTCGGATGAATCCTTCGGAACGTGCCATGGCCTTGGCCGCTTCGCCGAGGCGTTCGCGGCGCGAGCTTCTTCGCGTCGGCTCGCTGGGCTTGTTGGGACTGTCTTGGGCGGGCCTCTTGCGCGGTCAGGCGGCCGCGCCGTCAAAGAGCGATGGATTTGGCCGCGCCAAGCGTTGCATCCTGCTTTTCATGTGGGGTGGCCCGGCGCATCAGGACACTTGGGACTTGAAGCCCGACGCGCCGCGCGAATTTCGTGGGGAATTCCGGCCCATTCCCACGGCCGTGCCGGGCATCCATATTTGCGAACACTTTCCAAAGCTCGCCCGCCAAATGAGCCGGCTGTGTCTGGTGCGGTCGATGACGCATGACAACGGCGACCACACGGCGGCCACCAGTTATCTGCTCACCGGCCAGCCGCCGGTGCGTGGCGGCGCGCTGCGCGAGCAATGGCCCCACATGGGCTCGGTGCTGGCGCAACTGGGCCGTGGCCGCGGCGCTCTGCCCCCTTTCGTTTCAATGCGGCCCAAGCTGGAGAATGACGTGCCTCGGTTTGTGGAGGAGAGCCAGGGCCAGTTTGCCGGCTGGCTGGGCGCCGCGCATGATCCCATGACCATTGATGCCGACCCCAGCCGCGCCGGCTATCAGGTTGCGGAGCTTGCGCTGCAGCCGGAGCTGAGCCTGCGCCGTCTGGCCGGACGACGCGACCTCCGCGACGCGCTCGACCGGCGTCTGGCACACGCCGCCCCCGCCTTCGCGTCGCAGGACTCCCATTCGCGACGCGCCTACGAACTTTTAAGCGCCGCCGCCAGTGAGCGCGGCGCGTTCAATCTGGAGGAAGAGCCGCTGCGTTTGCGCGAGCGCTACGGGCTGCACCCGCACGGCCAGTCTGTGCTGCAAGCCCGGCGGCTCGTGGAGCGCGGCGTTCCGTTGGTCACGGTCTTCTGGCCCAATGACGGCACCAAAAACGTGAGCGTGTACTGGGATACGCACAGCCGCAATTTTTCAGACCTCAAGACGCGCCTCATGCCGCCGGCCGATCAGGCTTTCAGTGCGCTGCTTGATGACCTGCACGAGCGCCGCATGCTTGAGGACACGCTCGTGATCTGGACGGGCGAATTTGGTCGCACGCCGCGCGTGGGCCAGCGATCCAGTGATGCCGGTGCCGGTGCCGACGGACGCGACCACTGGGGCGGCTGCTTCACCTCCGTGCTGGCCGGGGCGGGCGTCAAGGGCGGGTTTGTGTACGGCAGCAGCGACAAGACTGCGGCGTATCCCGCGGAGAATCCTGTCGCGCCGCGCGACCTCATCGCGACGGTGTACCATTTGATGGGCGTGCCCGAGGGACAGGTGCTGGCCGACATGGCAGGGCGCCCCCAGTTCGTGCGGCCCGGCAGCGCCCTGCGCGAATTGCTCGCCTAGCCGCGGGGTGTGGCGAGAAGGGCTTTTGCGTGACGGCGCGCCGCGTCGGACTTGCCGCCCAGCATGCGTGTGAGCTCCTCCACGCGCGCGTCCTCATTCAGCGCGTCGATGTGGGCGCTGGTGCGGCCCTCCTTCACACGTTTGGTCACGACAAAGTGAGTGTCGGCCGCCGCCGCCACCGGTGCCAAGTGGGTGATGCACAACACCTGCCGCTTGCGCCCGATCTGGCGCAGCTTGGCTCCCACGACATGCGCGGTTTCTCCGCCGACGTTGGCGTCCACCTCGTCGAACACGAGCACGGGAATCTCATCCTCGGCCGCCAGCACCGTTTTAAGCGCGAGCATCACCCGCGACATTTCACCGCTGGAAGCGATGGCGCGCAGCGGCCGCGCCGCCTCACCCGGGTTGGGTGCAAACTCAAACTCCACGCGATCGGTGCCCGTGAGCGTGGCGTCGGTGGGCTCCAAGGCGATGGCGAAGTGGCACTGCGCAAAGCCCAAATCGGCCAGCTGGCGTTGGACCGCCTTGGAGAGGCGGGGAATGAGCGTCCTGCGTCGTGCCGTCAAGGCTGCGCCGGACTCGTTGAGCCTCACCTCAATGGCGGCCAGCTCGCCATTGAGCCGCGCCAGTTCGGCGTCGCGCGATTCCAACGTAGCAAGACGGGCGCGGGCATCGTCGCCAAACGCAATCACCTCGCCCAGAGTGGTGCCGTACTTTCGTTTAAGCGACTGGATGAGGCTCAGGCGCGCGTCCAGTTCGGCGAAGCGGGCCGGGTCGATCTCCACCCGATCAGCGTAGCGGGAGAGTTCTTGGTGCAGCTCGCGCAACTGCGCGGCGGCCTGCTGCTGGCATGCAAGCAGCGGTGCTGCGCCAGCATCGTGTTGGGCAATCGCCTGCAACGCGCGGCCCAGTGCACCGGATTGGTCGAGCAGCGAGGGTTCGCGCCCATCGAGAATGCCCAAGGCTTCCTGCGCGAGTTCCAAAAGCCGTGCGGCATTACCGGCGCGCGCGTGCGCTTCCAGCAGAGCGGCCTCCTCGTCGGCCCGTAAACGGGCACCCTCAATCTCTTGGGCCTGATGGCGCAGCATATCCAGTTGCTGCGCGTAGGTGCGCTCATCCACGATGAGTGCGGCCTTGTCGTGCTCGTGGGCTTGCCGCTCTTGCAACAACGCAGCAAAGGCTGCACGCGTAGATTCCAACGAGCCAAACGCGTCGAGGATGGCGAGCTGCTTGGCGGGATGGAGCAGCGACTGGTGATCGTGCGGGCCGTGGATATCCACCAGCCGGTCGCCCAGCGCAGCGAGCGTTTGCAGTGTGGTCGGCGAGCCGTTGATGAACTGACGGTTGGCGCCTGCGGCAGAGAGGGTGCGCTTGAGCGTCAACAGTCCTCCGTCACAAGGTTCCAATCCATGTGCCTCGAGAAACGCGCCAAGCCAGGAACCCAACGCCCCAGCCTCCAGCGTGGCCTCCACGGCGCAATGATCGGCACCGGTGCGGATGAGCGTGCGGTCGGCGCGCTGGCCAAGCACGAGATTGAGCGCACCAATCAAGATGGACTTGCCCGCACCCGTTTCGCCGGTGATGACATTGCAGCCCGGGCGCAGCTCCAGGGTGAGGTCGGTGACGATCGCGAGGTTCTTTATCCGCAGCGTCGCAAGCATCGCAATAGATTGGCGCTCACTCTGCCGTGTCTGCTAGCGTCCCGCAAAAGAAAATCCCGATGGCATTCGCGTTCACTTTTCTCGGCACAGGCACGTCTCAGGGAGTTCCGGTCATCGGGGGTGAGTACCCGGCGGCGTTTCTGTCCAATTCCAAAAATCACCGCACCCGCTCATCCATCTATGTGGAGACCGACGCGGTGCGGCTTTTGGTGGACACGACGCCGGATCTGCGCACTCAAGCCCTACGCGAAGGCATCCGCCGCGTGGACGCGGTGCTCTTTACTCATTCGCACGCAGACCACGTGATGGGGCTAGATGACTGCCGCCGGTTCTGCGAGATGAACGGTCGGCCCATGCCCGTGTATGCCGATCCGCGCACGATGGCGGACCTGCGGCGCGTGTATGACTACGCGTTCGACCCAGGCCCCAAGCCACACGGCTACTTCGTGCCCGAGCCGCACAAAATCACCGGCGTGTTCACCGTGGGTGACCTGCAAGTCACGCCGCTGCCGCTTCCCCACGGGCGCATGGGATCCACGGGTTTCCTTTTCACGCAGGCGGGCGTCGCGCGCCTGGCCTACTGCAATGATTGCAAGGAGGTGCCTGCGCCGGTGGTGGAGTTGATCCGTGGAGTGGAAGTGGCCGTGCTTGACGCGCTACGTCCGCAGCCACACTGGACCCACATGAGTCTGGACGAAGCACTGACGGCCGCGCGGCGCATCCAAGCCGCTCGTACGTACCTGACTCACTTGACGCACTTCTACGACCACGACGCCAGCCAGGCCGAGTTGCCCGGCGGGGTGTGGCTGGCGTGGGATGGCCTGCGCGTGCAGGGCGGCTAGGGCAGGGCGGCGGTTCCCATTCTCACTACGCCACTACGCGCCCATCGCGTCCTCGAAGGAACCGGCGGCAATCGGAAAGCAGAGGTGGTCGCGCACGTAGGCGATTCCATCGGCGCTCGTGGCGTCGCCGTCGCGGTAGTTGCTCTCCGCCTCCACGATGAGCGGCGCGGAGGTCGCGTGCATTGCCTCGCAGTAGCGCTTGGGATAGCCGATGTGGATCAGCGTCTCCGCATAGCGCGTCAGATTCAAGTCGCCCGTGGCCAGATCGGTGAACTGCATCGCACGGCGGCGCCAGTTGCCCTCCATCTTGCGCAACGGCACCCCGGCGTGAAGGGTGTAGTTCTTCACGTGACAGGCCATGACGCGGTCGCGAACGGCAGGGTGGGTGAAGCGCGTCTCCCAGTCCTCGCCCTCCCAGCAGTGCGAGGGGTCGGCGTTCACCGCCAGGCACTTGTCGCCATCGCAGAGTTCCACCAGCAATCCAAAGTCTTCCGCGCACGACGCGGCCGTGCCCGGATGGATTTCATGCGCGAGATAAATCCCAAGCTGGTTGGCGTGCTCGCGCAGCCGACGGGTCTTTCCCGCAAAACGCTCCCGGCCCTCCTTCATCAGGTCGTAGCCCGGCCCCGCCCAGAATCCCCACGGATAGCCGGTGGCCAGTTCCCATCCGAAGGCGACGCCCCAGAACATGGGCATCACTTTCGCATCGAGCTCCGCCGCCAGATCCATCAGGCGCAGCAGATAATCCTCGTACCACTTCTCCAGTTCCTTGGGGGACTTGGCCTGGTTGGGACCGTGGATGAAAGGATGGCCGCTCTTGGTGCCGCTCCACACGCTGGTGTGAACCCAGAAGGGACAGTGCGCGGAAATGCCGTCGAGGTGCAGGCCGTGCTTTTCAAACGCCTCGCGGATTTTTTTTGCCGGCTTGAACTTCGCGCCGTCGGAACCGTCAGCCTCAATCATGTAGTTCGAAGGCTGCGCGCCGCCCGCGCCGGACTTCTTGGCAAATGCCAGGAATTTGTCCAAGCCCTTGGGACCGTGCTGCGCGCCTTCGAGGCTGGAATGAAACGTCGATTTGGCCATGGTGACGGTTTTTGGTTCGATGGGTGCGGGATGAATACCGGGGAACCACGCCAAGGGCAAAACAAATTTGGTTGCCCTCTGAGGATTGGCAGGGCCAGTGGGAGATGAAGCAAAATAGGAGCTACGGCTTGGATCGCGCAGCCTTGATCTTGGCGCGCTCGGCTTCAGCGTTGATGCGGATCCACGAATGCCAGCCCTTCTCGAACATGGCGACACCGCTGGGCCACTTGGAATTGAGCGTGACGGCAAACGCTGCTTCCGGGGGTGTTGACGATACCTGACTGCGGTGCACGGCTTCGGCCATGATTTCCTGCGGCCAGTTGACCCCCGCGCGCTCGCCCGACTTGATAAAGAAATCAAACACCGACCAGCCGATGTCGTAGCCCATGCCGATGTCGCCGCCGAACATTTTTTCCCACACCTTGTAATCGTCAGAGATCAGATACTTGGTCATGTCGGGAAGCTTGCCCTCGGATCGAAGCTGATCGAGCTTGAGCCAGCGCATCTGCTGATCGCGCCCCACGGGCAGGAGCTCTCCGGTCTGCGAATTCTGCTTGAGCCATGCCGGTGCCTCGCCCAGCCAGTCGGCGCTGCCTTCGATCATCCAAAAAGGCAGCTGGCCAAACATGGCATCCATGATGGCGTGGCAGCCTTCGTGTTGCATGGTGGGAAGAAGCCGCCAGGCCGCCTCCTGCCGCCACGTGACGATCTCCTTTCCGCGCGGGCTGAAGTAGCCCAGCATGCGCTTGTCGATTTGCTTGTTGTACTTCTGCACGGAGTACTTCTCGTAGTCCTCAAAGCGGCCGAACACGCGGTAGCGGATGACAAAGGCGCTGGGGACTCGCTGGCGAAACGCCTGTTGATGGGCCGAGACGAGATTGGTGAGCCCGTAGTTCACCGCGTAAATCATCTCGGGCTTGAGATCATAATCATGCACGGCAAACTTGGCCAGTCCCGTGCCTCGAAAGTCTTCGCCCCGCAACATCTCACGGGTGATTTCAGCCGCCTCTACCGGCCTCCCCAATCCCAGTTGAAGCAACGCCAGTGCAAGGCAGAAGAAAACCTGCTCAAAACGCTTGCGGGGTGACATGAGTCGATTCAATCCTCTGGGCCGAACATCGCGCAGAAGGACGCGGGTGTAAAGGCTATAGAGGCCCATGCCGCAGAGGTCCGCTCGTCGCAATGCAATCCTCATGGAGACTTTTTACGATACGCACGCGCATCTAACCTCGCCGGACTTTGCCAACGATCTTCCTCAGGTGCTGGAACGCGCTGAGGCGTCCGGCGTCCGCCGTGTGGTGGTCATCGGCACCGACCTTGAGAGCAGCCGCCATGCGATCGAGTTAAGCGAAGCCCATGAGTCGTTGTATGCCGTCGTGGGATGGCATCCCAATGATCTGGGCGAAGCCCCCGACGATGTGCGCGCCTCACTGCGGCCGCTTTGTGATCATAGGAAGGTCGTCGCTCTGGGGGAAACCGGACTGGACCACCATCGCATGCCCAGCACGCGCGGCGGTAGCGCGGCCGACGATGCCTGTTTGAAGGATCGGCAGGAGCGCGTCTTTCGCCAGCACCTGGAACTGGCGTGCGAAATGGGCCTCAACTGCGTGATTCACCAGCGCGACGCGTTGCGGCCGACGCTGGACATACTCGCCGAGTATCAGGGCCGCGTGCGTGGCCAGCTTCACTGCTTCGTGGACGGACCTGAAGACATGCAGCGCGTGCTCTCCTTGGGTTCGCTCGTGAGTTTCACGGGGGTGGCGACCTTCAAGAACGCCGCGCTCGTGAGGGAGACGGCGGCCGCCGTGCCGCTGGGGAGTTTCATGCTGGAAACCGACTGCCCCTATCTGGCGCCCGCGCCCCACCGGGGCAAACGCTGCGAGCCCGCGCACGTGCGTCTTATCGCCGAGGCGCTCGCACAAGCCCGCCAATGCACGGTGAGCGAACTCTCGCAGGGCACCTGCGCCGCTGCTCATGGATTTTTTCGTGGATGGTCCTGAAGCGCCATCAGTGCCGATGCCACCGCCTTAGGCGTCATGCCGACAATCAGAACCACTTTGCGGCGGGCCGTATGGCCGCGTGCGATCACCACCGCGTGGCGCGGACAATCCAGCCACTCCGTCAAGCATCGCACCAAGGCGAGGTTGGCTGCATGCTCCACAGGCGGTGCTGTAACTTTGATCTTCAGAGCATCGCCGCGAACCATGGCCACGGTGTTGCGCGAGGCGCGCGGCTGCAGCCACACCGTGATCGAGGCGCCGAGAGGATGACCTGTCACCCAGCTCTCCATGACATCAGCGCCAGACCAAGTGGAAGATTCGGTTCATCCGTTCCGGAGTCAGCAGCAGCGTGAGTCCGTAGGCCAGAAGGAGGCCTGCCGCAGGCGCAAAGTCGATGCGGTTCCAGCGCAGCGGCAGCCAGCGTAGCGGCCTCAGAAGCTGGGTTCCCGCCACCTCGATGTTCTTCCAGAACGCGAATCCGCCGAAATAAATGTAGGTCGAGAGCAGATGCAGCCCCAGCACGGCCATGGCCAGCCACGCAACCGGACGAAGACCCGTAAGCGCGGTCGCGCAACCGATGCGGACCAGCTTGGCATCGGAAGTTGGCGCGGGCAGCACGTCGAGCCGACGGAACCACCACGCCAGCCCCCACTGCGCCGCAACGGCCAGTGCGAGTATCAGCAGGGCCAGCAGCCAAACGGGAAGCCGATGAAGCCAGCCAAACTGTGCGGCCAGCCTCTGGTTCCAGAGGCGGGCTTCGGAGGTCGCGGGTTGGATTGCTAAAACCAACACCAGGCAGAATCCGAAGGGCACGAGCCATTGCACGAAGCTGGCGATGGAGAATGCCAGCTGCAATTCCAAGCTTGCCCACGGAAACACGAGTGAGAGGCGGGCCTCGTCACCGGGATGAAACTGCGCCAGCGACAGGCGCGCCTCCCAGCCGGTGTGCGGGATGGCCTGCTGGTAAAACACGGCGCGCAGAATCAACAGCACCGCGAGCAATCCCAGCAGGAACGCCCAGCGCCCCATGCGCCAGCCCAGATGACTCTGGCGCGAGGTGGAGCGCCGCGCTGTGCCCGAGGATCCTTGGGAAGTCTGTGCGCGCCACATGGCCCAAAGCAGCAGCGCGGCGAGATTGAGAGTCCAGTGTAAAAAGCCCATGGCCCCGATGCCACAGGGGCTACAGCATTTTGAGGAGGGTGTCAGCCATTTCTGAAGGGGTGGCGGCGACACCAATGCCCGCCTCGCGAAATGCGGCCATCTTGGCTTCCGCCGTCCCTTTGCCCCCGCTGACAATGGCGCCGGCGTGTCCCATGCGGCGTCCGGGCGGGGCGGTCGCCCCTGCGATGAATCCCGCGACAGGCTTGGTGCCGTGCCGTGCAATCCATGCGGCGGCCTCCTCCTCGGCACTGCCGCCGATCTCGCCAATCATGATGATCGCCTTCGTTTCGGGATCGGCCATGAAGAGCTTGATGACATCCAGATGCGACGTGCCGTTGACCGGGTCGCCGCCGATGCCCACGCAGGTGCTCTGACCCACCCCGCGTGTGGTGAGCTGCCACACCGCCTCGTAGGTGAGTGTGCCGCTTCGCGAGACCACGCCGATGCCCCCGCGTTTGTGGATGTACCCCGGTGCGATCCCGATCCGGCACCCGCCGTGGGAATCCTTTCCCTCGCCGGGCGTGACGATGCCCGGACAATTGGGCCCGATGAGCCGGGTCTTTTTGCCTTCCATCGCGCGCCTGACCCTCACCATGTCGTTGACCGGGATGCCCTCGGTGATGGCCACCACCAGTTCCAGTCCGGCGCCGACACCTTCCAGAATAGCATCGGCCGCGAAGGCCGGGGGCACGAACACGGCGCTCACGCTCGCGCCGGTCTCTTGCGCGGCCTGCGCCACGGTGTCAAACACCGGCACGCGACGTCCGGCGTGCTCGAAAATCTGTCCGCCCGTGCCGGGCGTGACGCCCGCGACGATCTGCGTGCCGTAGTCCAGCGAGAGTTGCGCGTGCCGGCCGCCGAAGCTGCCAGTGATGCCCTGAACGAGCACCTTCGAATCGGGTTGAACTAGGATGGACATGGGAATCGGTCAGGTGAGAGCGGCTCGCACGGCTTTCTGCGCCGCGTCGGCCATGCTATCGCCGGCGATGATGGACACGCCGCTTTCCGCCAAAGTCTGTCGGCCCGCGGTGACATTGTTGCCCTCCAGTCGCACCACGAGCGGCAGCTTGAGCCCCGTCTCCTTCACCGCAGCCACGATGCCGGTGGCGATGACATTGCAATCCATGATGCCGCCAAAGATGTTGACGAAGATCGCCTTCACATGGGGGTCGGAGAGGATGATCTTGAACGCTGCGGAGACCTGCTCCTTGCTCGCGCCGCCGCCCACGTCGAGGAAGTTTGCCGGACTGCCGCCGTAGTGCTGAATAATGTCCATCGTGGCCATGGCCAGCCCGGCGCCGTTGACGAGACACGCGATCGATCCGTCGAGCTTGATGTAGTTGAGATTGAAGCGGCTCGCCTCGATTTCCAGCGGCGACTCCTCGTTAAGGTCGCGCATCGCCAAGAGATCGGCGTGCCGGAAAAGCGCATTATCATCCAGACTGATCTTGGCGTCCACCGCCATCACGGCCTCGCCGTCGCCGGACTGCACCACGCACAGCGGATTGATCTCCACCAGCGTGCAGTCGCATTCCCACCACGTGCGGTACACGGCTGCGATGAGCTTGCAGGCTTGGCTGAAAAGCTCGCCCTTAAATCCCAGTGCCGAGGCGACGTTGCGCGCATTGTACGGCTGAAGCCCCACTGCCGGGTCGATGTGCTCCCTGATGATTTTCTCCGGAGTGCGGGAGGCGACCTCCTCGATGTCCATCCCGCCTTCGGTGCTAGCCATGATGAGTGGCCGCCCGCACGCGCGGTCCAGCAGTACGGCCAGATAATACTCCTTGCGAATGGTCTCGGCCGCGGCCACCAAAAGTGTGTTCACACGGCGTCCCTCCGCGCCAGTCTGCTTGGTGACAAGCACGTTGCCCAACATCGAGCCGGCCAGTGTGCATACCTCGTCGGCGGACTTCGCCAACCGGACGCCTCCCTTGAATCCGTCCTTAAACACACCCTTGCCGCGGCCACCGGCGTGGATCTGCGCCTTGACCACGGCCAGTCCATGGCCCGTGCCGAAGATGGCCTGCGCCGCGTCTGCAACCTCGGCCGAGGAAGTGCAGGGTTGTCCCGCAGGGACAGCCACGCCGTGGCGTTTGAGGAGTTGCTTGGCTTGAAATTCGTGGAGGTTCATGAGGGGACGATTTGCACCAGCCGGAGGCGGTACCCATTCAATAAGGCTGCGTGCTCACCGCTGATCCAGCGGCGTCACCTTGAGGTCCGTGGGCCCCGTGTAGATGGACTGCGGCCGGATGAGCCGGTTGTCGGCGAGCTGCTCAAGCACGTGCGCCGTCCAGCCGCTCGTGCGTGAGATGGCAAAAATGGGGGTGAACAAATCGGTGGGGATGCCCAGCGAATAATACACGGTGGCGGAGTAGAAATCGACGTTGGCGTGCAGCGATTTCTTTTCGAGCATCAGGGCGGCAATGCGCTCGCTCATCTGGATCCACTTGGGTTCGCCCAGCTTGGCGGAGAGCACCTGCGCCATGCGTTTTAGGTGCGGCGCGCGGGGATCGAGCACCTTGTACACGCGGTGACCAATGCCCATGATTTTCTTTTTCTGCGCCAGACAGTCGGCGACGTAGGCATCCACCCTGTCCAACGAGCCCACCTCCTGCAGCATCTTGATGACGCCTTCGTTGGCGCCGCCGTGCAGCGGGCCCTTGAGCGTGCCGATAGCCGAGGTGATGGCCGAATACATGTCCGACAGGGTGGCGATCGTGACGCGCGCGCTGAACGTGGACGCGTTCATGCCGTGGTCGGCGTGCAGCACGTAGCAGACATCCATGGTGTCCACCATCTCGCGCGAGGGCTTCTCCCCGTTGATCATCCACAGGAAGTTGGCAGCCTCACCCAGCTGGGGATCCTGAGGCACGAGGGGCTTGCCCTGGCGCAGCCGGTGAAAATGCGCCGTGCACACGGGGATCTGCGCAATGAGCTTGATTGCCTTGCGCCGCTGCGCGTCCATCGAGTCCTGATCTCGCGAGGTGTCAAAACAGCCCAGCGCCGACACCACCGTGCGCAGCGCATGCATGGGCGGCGTGTCCTTGGGCAGCGTGTGCAGGATGTCTAGAACGCCCTTCGGCAGATCGCGCGACTCCACCAGCTGCTGCCGCAGGTCGGCGAGCTCGCGTCGGTTGGGCAAGTGGTCGCGGTGCAGCAGGTGCACCACCTCCTCGAAGGTGACCTTGCCCGCCAGCTCGTTGATATTGTAGCCGCAGTAGATGAGCTCGCCCACATCCCCGCGGACATCGCTCAGCGTGGTGCGGGCGGCCACCACGCCCTCGAGTCCTTTGGCGGCGGCATCAGGGGCGGGAGTGCTCATGGTGCAGGGTTTTTTTATCGCAAAAATGAGCGGCCAATCTAGGAGTCGGGTGCGGGGGCGTCAAGTGTTCGCGCCCCAAGAAATGCACTGCGCCGCATTTGGCTTGAACGTCATGTGGGGCAGGGACAGAGTCCGCGCGCGGCCCGCGCACCCCTCAAGTGAATTCCGCTAGGCAACCCATCGGCGTCTTTGATTCGGGCATTGGCGGGCTCACCGTCGTCCGGCAGCTCCGGCGGCTGTTGCCGCGGGAGGATCTGGTGTATCTGGGCGACACCGCGCGCGTGCCCTACGGAAGCAAGTCGCCTGAGACCGTGATCCGCTACGCCTGCGAGGACACGCGGTTTCTAATGCGGCGCGGAGTCAAGGCCGTCGTCGTGGCCTGCAACACGGCTTCGGCGTGGGCGCTGGAGACGCTCACCCAGCGTTTCGACGTCCCCGTTTTCGGAGTCATCCTGCCCGGCGCGCGCGCCGCGCTCAAGGCCACGCGCCAAGGTCGCATCGGCATCCTCGGCACCCACGCCACCATTCGCAGCATGGCCTATCACAAGGCCATTCTTGCGCGCGATGACACCCTGCATCTCTACGCCCGCGCCTGCCCGCTCTTGGTGCCGCTGGTCGAGGAGGGCTGGGTGGACCACGCCGTGACGCGCGCGGTGTTGCGCGACTACCTGCGGCCGCTGCTGCGCCGGCGCATCGACACGCTGGTGCTGGGATGCACGCACTACCCGCTGCTCAAGGACGCCATCGCGCGCGTTGCTGGCCGCGGCGTGCGCCTCGTGGATTCGGCCGAAGCCTGTGGCGCCTTCGTGCGCGAGCGGCTGGCGCACCTGCGGCTGCTGGAGACACGCCGGCGTCGCGCGGGGGTCATCCACGCCTTTGTCACCGACGAAGTCGAGCGATTTGAAATGGTGGCGGCGCGGTATCTGGGCGAGCCCCCGGGCCCCGTGCAGCGCGTCCCCTTGGACTAGGCACGGTCGACGCGTCGGATGGCGCGGAACACGAGAAAGAGCTCATCGCCAACGCGTCGCATGGAGCGCAGCCGGAAGGCGGCGGCCGATGCGAGAGTCAACGCGCCGCTCCCGTCGGCAATGGTGGGCGCGCGCGCGCCGCCGAACACGAGCGGACTGATGGTGAGGTGCAGCTCGTCAACCAGCCCCGCAGAAATGAGCGCGCTGTTGAGTTCACCGCCACCCTCACACAGCAGGCGGCGCACACGCCACTTGCGGCTCAACCAAGAGAGCGCCTTCTCCCAATCAATGCGTTCGCGACCGCACACCACCATGGCGTCCGCCAACGAACGAAGCCGGCGCAATCGGGCGGCATCGGCGCGAGAGGTGGTGATGACTAGGACGGGCGAGAACTGGCGCTTGAACAGGGCCGCATCGGGCGAAAGCGTGCCCGCGCCGGAGGCCACGACGCGCAGATTGTATTCCGCAAGCCCGCGCCGCACGCGCATCCGGCGATAGCGCACGGGGCCGGGCCCCAAATCAATGGGCTGCGAATCGGCCGTGCGCGCACCGCACAGCACGGCGTCGGCCGTGGCGCGCAGGGAGAGCAGGTGCGCATGATCGCGCGCGCTGCCAAAGGTGGCCACCGCTCGGTTGGCTGTGGCGATCTTGCCATCGGCCGTCATCGCCATGTTGATCAGAACGAAGGGACGGGGCGCGCGGCGTTTCATTGGATCAACATGGCGTCGCCGTAGCTGAAGAACCGGTACTCTCGCTGCACCGCTTGGTTGTAGCAATCCAACAGCCGCGCGCGTCCGGCCGTGCCGCCGGGCTCTGTGAAGGCGCAGGCGAGCATCAGCAGCGTGGACTGGGGAAGGTGAAAATTGGTGATCAAGGCATCAACGGCGCGAAACTCGAACGGGGGATGGATGAAGATCTCGGTTTCGCCGCTTCCGGCGACGAGTCGCCCACCATGCTGGTGCGCCACGGTTTCTAGCACGCGCAGCGTGGTAGTGCCCACGGCAACGATGCGGCGGCCAGCCTGCCGGGTGCGTTGAATCGCGTCGGCCGCGCGCGCAGAGAGATCGAACGATTCCCGATGCATACGATGCGCCGCCAATGTGGGGGCCGTCATCGGCGCGAAGGTTCCGTGCCCGACGTGCAGCGTTACGAAGCAATGATCCACGCCACGGCTTGTCAGCGCTTTCAAGAGGGAGGATGTAAAATGCAGGCCGGCGGTGGGTGCGGCGCAGGAGCCCGGGTGCTGCGCGAACACCGTTTGATAGCGGCCCCGGTCGGCGCGCTGGGGAAAGTGGGAATCGCGGCGAATATATGGTGGCAAGGGTACTTCACCCAGCCGGTGCAGGTGCCCTCGCAGGCTGCCATCACATTGGAATTGGAAAAGGCAGCGGCCGTCGGGCTCTTTCTGGAGCAGGAGGGCGCGGACACGAGTGCGCCGGCCAGTCGTGCCCAGCATGTCCAGAGCATCACCGGGGCGCATGCGCTTGGCAGGACGCAATAGCGTCCACCAAATGTTTTCGGACTGCTCGCGCAGCAGAAAGACCTCAGCCTTCCCGCCGGAGGCTGTTTTTACACCTCGCAGGCGCGCAGGGATGACCCGCGTGTCATTGAGCACCAGCAAGTCTCCCGGGCGCAGATGGTGGGGCAGGGTGTGGAAGCGTTCATGGCTGACTCGTCCGCTGGCGCGATCCAGAACGAGTAGCCGGGATTGATCGCGCCGGTGTGCGGGGCGCTGGGCGATGAGCGCCGGGGGCAGGGCGTAGTCGAAATCTGCCGCCGTCAGTTCAAAGCCAAGCCTTTGTGGTGGAGCAGCCATTGCCTCACTGCGATTTAGACATTCCCGGCGACATCACGCCAGAGGTCTTATTCAAATCATTGATTACAAATGTGATACAAGAGTTTGTGAATCACCATTACAGCGAAAGTGAAATAAAGTGTTGCACTGTGTGTCGAAGTGGGTTAATAGTTCAACCAAGTTGCTATGGCCGTGAAGGGTGCCAATGTGCCTGTTTACTACAATTCGCTCTACCGACATGGGGTGGATGCGAAGCGTCGTGTACAGATTCCGGCCAAATGGCGGCCTGCCGAGAAGGGTTTTGAATTTACGCTCATCGTCTGGCCCAAATCGGCTCATGGCACCTGCTTGCGAGTATTGCCGCCCGAACAGATGGCCAAGCTGATGCGCGACATTGACGCGATGAGTAATGACGATCCCAACAAGGTGGTGCTCAAGCGCTTCATCGGCAGCGAATCGATCCAGGTGGCGCTGGACAGTGCCGGCCGGATTTGCATCCCGGAGGCCATGTCGAAGGCGGCTGGGGTGGAAAATGAAGCCATGCTCGTGGGGTTGCTGGATCGCTTTGAGGTGTGGTCGCCGGTGAGGTACGAAATGGCATCGAAGGCCGACCGCGGAATGGCCGGCGCCGCCTTCAAGATGATGGAGTAACGCGGTGCCGTGCGATGTGTGGCCACCATGGAATTTATCAAGACAGAGCCAAGGGGGTGCGCGGTGGCGGGGTCCTTCGGCCCGGCCATTGCGTTCTAGGTAATGCCACAGAGGCCGGTTGGTTGATCAGGGTGCCTGCCCTGACAGCCAGCCGGCCTTGGGCAAACTTGCTTTTGGTTGCGCGAGCAGCCGGGGGAGGGGGCGAATTGTAGTGCGTGTATCAACGCAATTAAGGCGGTGGATACGGCGCGCGGCGGCGCTGGTGACCATGGCGCTGGCGTTGGGTGCGCCGCCGGCGCAGGCCTTCACCCTCATCGGGCCTCCCAACCCGGCCGCGTTTGATTGGGCCACCTACTTCACCTTTGCCGCCCTTCCGGCCGCACCCACGATGCCCGGCGGCGGCGCCGCGGCTCAGCAGGGTTCGCTTAACTTCGTGGACCCACTGGGTTGGCCGGTGCCGGTGAAGGAGTTCTACCGGTGGAATTTCCCCGAACTCACCTACGCCTTTGACAGCTCGTTCATCCGTTTCTTTGGCCACCATGGCATGCAGGCGGTGCACAATTCCTTCCGGGTGCTCAATGATTATTTTGAACCGGAGGACGCGGCGTACGATGGCGTCAGCACCCTGGATTTGCTGCGGCAGTACGACCAGCACTTTTCCACATGGCGCTTTAATCCCTCGGCCAACGTGGGAAACGTGACCGACATGCAGACCCTCGTCACGGGCCTGCTGGTCAATCACATGGGATTGGGCAATCCCCATCGCTACTGCTACGTCATTCGGGACATCATCAACTACCTCGCAAACGACACGACTTCGCGGGGCGATTTCCACGTCACCCTGCGAAACTACGACCCCTTCACCTACCACCCCTCGGCCGTCATCAATGGGGTCAATCACAGCTACTACATCTACTCCAATCCGGCCTACGTCGCTGGCGCGGGCGGCGCGCGCCCAGCCGTGTTCGATGCCGTTGAGTACGCCGTCAGCAGCGACAATGAGTTTAGCGCCGTTGCGGCCATCCGCGACGTGATCAACTTTGGCGGGTTGCCCTGGCCGCAGGTGGCCCCCACGGTGTTCCGCACGCCCGGCGTCTTCTTTACCCCCGAAGACTCGCGCAACAAGCCTGCGATCAATACCACAAGCACCGTGCGGGACCAGCCCAGGCACACGTTGACCTACGACGATGCTGGCGGCCTGCGCTATCTCTATCGCACCAACAACGTGGTGTTCGAAAGACTCGATGCTTCGGTCACGCTGGTCACCCTGGCAAACATGAACCCCCCGCCGCGCACCACCGGCATCCCCCCGGCCGTTCCTCCCAACTCTCCATTTAACACCCCGCAGGTGCGGACCATCACGGGGTTGGTGGCCGCCACCATCACACCCGCCAACAGCGCCACGGGCAGTATCCGGCCGCAGGTGACCACCATCGTCCGCGACGGACTGCGCGGTGGCATCAACAAGATCCGATTCAACTACCTTCCCTATGATTCGCTGCTGGGGAGCGCCTATCACACCAACAACAGTGTCTGGACGGATGTCTTCATCACCAACGCGCTCCCGACGGACATCGTGCCCGCCAATCCCCCATTCTTTAGCCAGGTGGTGCAGCGCACCACCACCCGGCCCGATATCATCTTCATCGCGCAGGATCTCGGCGTGGCGGGCAACGTGCTGCCGGTGATCCAAATCCCGGACACCGCCAACTGGGACAACTCCATGATTGCGAGCAACACCCAGCAGGGCGCCGCTGGACGGTACATGGGGCCGGGCGTGATCCGCCCTCCGGCTGCGACCTCGATTCAATACATCTTCACCACGCGCGCGCCTTTCCATCAGGTCGTCTGGTCGGGCCAGCAAGGCATCGAGGGGAACATGGTGACTCAATTTCAGTGGGGCTGGATCACCAACACCGGCCCCAATGACTTCATCCGCTTCCCCGAGGCGGACATCACGCAACCCGAAGGAGTCGTCGCGCCCAGCGGCGTGGTGCCGGAAATGACGGCGTTGTCTGTGCTCGACGGCAGCCAGAACATCTTCACTTCGCCTTCCACCAGCTACAACATCGACCGCACCCTGGACACGCTCATCATCTACGGCCGACGCTTGGACACGGTGAGCCAGATTCGAATTCTGGACCACAACACCACCGTCGCCGGCAAGTATCGGGAACTGCAAGCGATTGACGCCCGGCGGCACATCATGAGCGACCAGCAAATCGTGCTCTCGCCCGGAACGCTCAATGAAAAAACCGTGTCGCCCTCCACAGGCACGTGGTACCGGCGGATCAGCCTTGTCAACTCGCGAGGCGAAAGCGTCTCGGAGCTGCTCTACAAGATTCGGGATGGCCGCCCGCTCATCCATGCCACCCAGTACGACGGCTTGCCGCTCAATACCACCAAGAGCCTCGTCATCACGGGCAGCGGGTTCAGGACGGCGAACGGCAACGTGAACCAGATCTGGTTCTTCGATGACAACAACGGCACCAACAACGCCCTGGATCCGGACACGGGCACGGGCGTCTTTCCAATCCCCATCGCCATATTGGACATCAATGCCACCAGCGCGTACGTCGCGCCCAGCGGTGTGGGAGCGAGGAACACCGACATCGTCATCACCGACAACTCCATCTATCTGCCTCCCCACATGATCAGCGACGGCCTCTTCATTCCTGGCGGGCTCCCCGCCACGTTTGGCTCCTTCGGGTTTGGCACCTTGGGACAGGGAAACAACATGGCGCGTAGCGACGGCAACAGCACCGACGTCACCGTCCTGCTCTTTACCAAGCACATTCGGGTGGCCATCAACAACAGCCTTACCGGTCAGCCCAACGCCAACGTCATCATCAGTCCGGCGCGGCCCACCGTTCAGGGGTTCACGCAAATTGGCGTGGGGGGTGAACGCAACTCGACCGCGCCGGGAGTGGGCGGCGAGCCCACCTTCCCCATCATCACCGATGTGTTTACCAACGCCACCTTGCCGGGTGCGCCCGTGACGGTTGCCGATGCCAACCGGACGTGGCTGCGCGGCACCGATGCAGACACGCTCACCATCCGCGGCCGTGGGCTGGACTTGGCCGTCGCCATCGAATTTGTGGACGGGCTGGGCAATTCCATCCAATCCACCGATGCCGTCGGCCTGCCGCCGCAGCCCGTCTCGCTGCGGCAAAACGCCAACCCCAGCACGCTGGCGACGGGGGTCACCATCGTGCCGCAGGCCGTCGTGGGGTCACGCGACGCCTACGAAATCCGCATCAGTCCGGTGACCTTCGGCATGAATGGCAACGCGCTCTTTGACTCGGCCGCCAGCACCAATCCCAACCAGCTGCGCCGGGTGGTGATCCGCACGCCTTTCGGGACGGCCATCGCGCCTGTCAGCACGTACCTGATGATTCAGTAGTGCAGCCCATGATTGCCCGTGTCCAACTTTGCGCACAAACCGGTCCTGCTCGCCGAGGTCCTCGCTACGTTGGGCCCGAGCGAGGGGGGGCGGATGGTGGATGGCACGCTTGGCGGGGCGGGCCACGCCGAAGCCATTTTACAGGCCAGCCAATCAGGCTGGCTTGGGGGGTGCGACCGGGACGGGGCGGCGATTGGCGCTGCCCTGTCCCGACTCAAACCTTATGCCCACCGATGCGACTTGCGCCGAGGCACGTTTGCCGAGCTGCCCGAATGGATCGAGCCGGGAAGCGTGGATGGCGTGTTGTTGGACTTGGGAGTGAGTTCGCCGCAGTTGGATCACCCCGAACGCGGTTTTAGTTTTCAACATGACGGCCCGTTGGACATGAGAATGGATGATCGCCAAAACCTGACGGCGGCCGAGGTGGTGAACACAATGGACGAGCCGCGGCTCTCATCGCTGTTTTGGGAATTGGGCGAGGAACGCGAGTCGCGGAAACTGGCGCGGGGAATCGTGCGCGAGCGCCAGTCGCAACACTTCGCGACTACCGGAGAGCTAGCCAGCCTCATCGAGCGCCTCTCGCCGCGCCGGGGGCGCCGGCTGCATCCGGCCACGCGCGTATTTCAGGCGCTGCGTATGTATGTGAACGACGAAGTGGGACTGCTTGAGCGCGGCCTGCCCGCGGCTGCGTCTCTCTTGCGCCCTGGTGGCCGACTGGCGGTGATCACCTTTCATTCGCTGGAAGGCCGGATTGTGAAAGCATTTGGAGACGCCGCGAGCAAGGCGTCGCCTCCGACCTTGGGCTGGGTGCGCCGCAAGGTGATTCAACCGGGGGACGCCGAACTGGATGAGAATCCGCGGGCCCGAAGCGCTTGCTTGCGAGTGCTTCAAAAGAGCCAGGGGGAACCATGACGCCAAGAGAACTTGTCAACCATGGCCGTAGAGGTGGCCCCCTGCTGGCATTGATCCCGATGGTGGTGGGCGCGGCATTGAGTCCCATGGGGCAGGAACACCCACTCATTGGCGACATCGCCGGGCATCAGCAGCGGCCGCAAATGGTGCTGGGAGCCAAGGGCGGTCTCGTCGTCTGGCAGCATGAATCGGAGAGCAGCAAGGGCGAACATGTGATGGTGCAGGCGCTCAACGCCGATGGCGTGGGCACGGGAATTCCCATCCGGATGAGCACGGCCACCGACGGGAGGATGGAACGCCATCCGCGCGGGGCCCTGCTGCCTGATGGCAACGCGGTGGTGGTCTGGGAAGCCGGCACGCGCGCCAATCGCGAAATCTACCTAAGGTTGCTGGCGCCTAACTTCACCTTTCTCACGCCTGAGGTGAGGGTGAACACCCGACAGGCCGGCAATCAACACATGCCGGCGCTGGCGGTGTTAAACGACGGCACCATCGTGGTGCTGTGGCGCAGCGACCTTGCCGATGGCAGCCACGGCGGCGTCATGGGTCAGCTCCTCAATGCTCAGGCAGCCAAGCTGGGAGGGGAGTTCACCGTGCACCAGAGCGCGCAGTCCAATCAGTCCCAGCCCGCGGTGGCGCCCTTGAAGAATGGCGGATTCGTGGCCGCATGGATTTCGGAAACGGTGAACGGCCAGACGCCGGAAGGCGCACCCAACATCAAGGGCAACGTGTTCGGGCGCGTGTTTAACGCACAGGGAGCTCCCGCACCGGACGAAAAGCGACTCAACGGGGTGGAGGGCCTTTGCTCCGCTCCCACCCTCGCCGCGATGGAGGAGGGGTTCCTTCTCGCGTGGGTTCAGGTGGATGAAAAGACGATGAGCAATCAGGAGGACATCTGGGTGAGACGATTTGGTGCCGATGGCACGGCTACCGGCGACGGAGCACGTCACAACAAACTTACCGTCGGCCGACAAAGCGCGCCGACGCTATCGGTGAACGGGGCCGATGCGCTGGTGGCATGGCAATGCGAGGTGCGTCAGACCGCCAGCTACGAGGTGCATGGCAGGCTCTTGTCCGGGGGCGCGGAATTCCGAATCAACAACCGCGTGCTTTACCACCAACGGCAACCCACCGCAGCGGTTGATGCCGCGGGAAACCATCATGTCGCGTGGGTGGATTCCGTGAGGGATCGGCACGCCATCTTGTCGGCACGCAGTTATAGTGGCGCCGCGGACAAGGATGTGACGGCCCTTGCCGATGTCAGTTATGAGGGTGAAGGTGCCGACGGCGTCATGCTGGCCGGACAGGTTGTGAAGCAAAAGGATCCTGGAGCAGAGGAAATCTCGGCGCGTGCAGCCGTCCAGAGAGAAGCGGCGGAAGGCGCGGCCGATCAGCAGGCAGCCCAAGCTGCCGCCATCGCACAGGCTGCCGCTGGACGCGCGGCCACGGGTATTCTGATGGGCGTTGCACAGGGCGCGACCGGGGGCACGGCAGAGGCGTCGAAATCGCCACTCGCTGGTGCTGTGGCCGGCCAGCGGTTGCCGGGCGACAGTGCGGCACAAACGGCGCTCGCCAGTGCTGCGCGTAAGGGAGCTGCGATTACCGGAGGCATCGCGCGTCTCAACACTTCACGATCCGCGACGGCGTCGAGCACCGCTTCAAACCTGCGGAATATCGTGGCCCAATCGCGCGCCAGCGCGGTGGCATTGTCGCCTGCCGTGACGAGGTCGGGATATGTCGATCCCAAGGCGGGATCCGCCACGCCCTCGCGCATTCCCGCGTCTACCAAAGCAACAACGAGCCGGGCTGAGCCCGCCCGTTCGCAAGCCCGCACCAGTGCGCCCGGTGCGAGCGCGGCGGCAAGGTTAAGCACCGCCCGGGCGGCGGCCGCCACGAGCTCAGGTGCAGCGCGCGCCGTGCCGGCCGTGCAGGCGTCGCTCGTGGGCTCAGGCAAAAATCTCCAGCTGCAGTGGAACACCGTTTCCGGAGGCAAGTATCAGGTGCAAGGGTCGCCCGATCAGCGGACTTGGCAAAACGTCGGGGCGGTGCGCACGGGCGCTGGAGCGGCTGATTCGGTGCCGGTGGATGCAGCGGGCAATCTGAGATTCTTCCGGGTGTCCAAGAACAACTAACGTGAACCAGAAAAAAAACTCATCCCTGCGATTTGTTCCGGCGGTCAAGGCCGCATTAATTTGCCTCGTCACCTGTGCGCTGGGCCTAGGCTATGTGTGGCAGAAACAACAAATCTCAAAACTGGGCGAGGAGATGAAGAAGCGTGAGGAACGCCTGGGCACATTGCGGCAGGAGAACAAGCGTTTCAATGACATCCTTGCCCAGCTCAAGTCTCCTCAAACGCTGGACCAGATGGCTCGTGAATGGCGACTCAATCTGGAGGCACCCAAGCCTCAACAAGTCGTGGTGGCAACGGAGCCGGCGTCGGAAAATCCCGCCAGGACTGTCCACGCGGCCCGCCGTTGATGTCTCGTCCTCCCATCGCGCGTTCGGATTCACTGCCTCCCCGGGCTGGAAGGGGCTGGCTTCTCAGTTTCGCATGCTTGCTCCTCGCCTGCTACGGCGCACTGGCCTACCGGCTGGTGGATCTTCAGATCCTCCGCCATGCGCAGTTGCGCGAGGTGGCCAGCGACCACACCACGCGCACCGTTATTTCTGAGCCGCGACGTGGCGACATCTTCGACTCCCATGGCAATAAACTCGCCACGAGCGTGTTTGTAAAAACGGTGTGCGCCGACCCCTCTCTGTTGGGGCGGCATCACGCTGAGGTGGCCCGCGCACTGGCACCTGTGCTCAAGCTTGATTCTCTCGAGCTTGAAGCCCGCCTCAAGCCGGCATTGCGACAGAGCGCGTCGGGCCAGCTTCGTACCAATCGCTATGTGGTGCTGCGACGGAAGGTGAAGCCGGAGATGTGGGAAGCCGTGAAGAAGACTTTGGCGACCCTGCCGCTTTCCGGTGAGCCAGCGCGGCCGGCCGGGGAACTCCGGCAATACTTTGCCGCGCTTCGCAGGCACGCCATCTTTGCCGATCCTGTGGAGGATCAGGAGCGGATTTACCCATCAGGGGCGCTAGCGGCGCATGTTCTGGGTTTTGTGGCTGGAGACGAACATGCGGGCAGGGAAGGGGTCGAGGCGGCGCTTGATACGCACCTCACGGGCGCGCGCGGGTGGCGCGTCATCCAGACCGATGCGCGCAAGCGCGAGAAGGTGGAGCATCGGGTGCAGGACATTCCCGCGCGCAATGGTCTCAATGTCGTGTTGACGCTCGACGCAGGCGTGCAGAACATCGCCGAGACGGAGCTGGCCGCCGCTGTTAAAAAACATCAACCTCAGGGCGCGACCGTCATCGTGATGCGTCCAGCCACAGGCGACATCTTGGCGATGGTCAATGCGCCGTCCTTCGATCCCAATCGCCCGGGTGATTTTGACGCTGCGCAACGCCGCAATCGTGCCGTCACCGACTTGTCTGAACCCGGATCCACCTTCAAGATCGTTCCCATCGCCGCCGCTCTCAATCAGGGCAAGACCACGCTGGCCAACCAGTTTCATTGCGGCGACGGGCAGTTTCCCTACGCCGGCAGAGTGCTGCACGATCATCATCCCTACGGGCTGCTCAGCGTCGAGGGCATCATCACCAAGTCCTCGAACATTGGAGCGGCCAAGGTGGGGATGCTGCTGGGTGCACCCCTGCTGCACCAGTACATCCACGACTTTGGCTTCGCGCGCAAATCGGGCATCCAGCTTCCCGGCGAGGTCGCCGGCGTGGTGCATCCTTTGGCGAGGTGGAATGCGCTGTCCATCACGCGCCTGCCCATGGGGCATGAGATGAGCGCCACGCCGTTGCAGATGGTGATGATGATGGGCGCCATCGCCAACCGCGGCCAGCTGATGCAGCCGCGGCTGGTGGATCATCTGGCCAACGACGAGGGTCAGGCGGTGGTGCGCTTTGGCGCCAAAGTGGTGAGGCAGGTGATCAAACCCGAGACGGCCTTACAGATGACGCGCGCGTTAAAGACGGTCGTCGGGCCAGAGGGCACGGCCAAGGGAGCGCGGCTGCCCTACCACTCGGTTGCGGGCAAGACGGGCACGGCCCAGAAGCCAGGCCCTGGCGGGTACCTGCCCGGCAAGTATTACTCGTCCTTCATCGGATTTTTTCCTGCCGACTCGCCTGAAGTGTGTATCTTGGTCTCCATGGATGAGCCGCAGGGGGAATACTACGGAGGCGTCGTTGCCGCGCCGGTGTTTAAGGCCATCGGCGAGCGCGTGGCTGCGTATCTGGCCATCAAGCCCGACTTGAATCCGGACGCCAGCCTAGTTTCAGCCGACGAGAAAGCCCGCGCGCGCCGTCCCTGACGATGAGACTCTCGGTGCTGCTGGATGCACTGCAGCCGCGTAGTCACCACTTTGCGCCCGACGTGGAATGCCGCGGGCTGGCGTATGATTCGCGCTGCGTCACTCCGGGGATGATCTTTTTTGCGCTCCCCGGGGCGCGCGTGGATGGCGCGCGCTTTGCCGCGCAGGCCGTCTCCCAGGGCGCCGTCGCCGTCGTGACGGAGTCGGACGCACCGCTGCCATCTGGCATCCCCCACATCCGCGTGGACAGCGCCCGTCAGGCGCTGGCCCGCGCCGCGGCCGCGTTCCATGGGCACCCCAGTCGCGCGCTGCGGCTCATCGGCGTGACGGGCACGAACGGCAAGACCACCGTGGCCTATTTGGTGCGCCACCTTCTTACCGCCGCGGGCGTCCGAACCGGGATGCTGGGCACCGTCGAATATGACACGGGCAACCGCGTCCTTCCCGCACACCGCACCACGCCCGAGTCGTTGGATCTGCAGCAGCTCTTTGCAACCATGCGCGATTCGGGCTGTGGGGCCTGCGTCATGGAGGTAAGCTCGCACGCTCTTTGCCAGCATCGGGTGGAGGGTGTTGAGTTTCATGCGGCGGCGTTCACCAATCTCACGCGCGACCACTTGGATTACCACGGCGACATGGAGGCTTATTTCGCCGCCAAGTGCCGGCTTTTTAACCAGATGACCACGCCTGCGGCCGGGGGCGCCGCCGTCATCAACGCCGACGATCCGTACGGTGAACGGCTTGGGCAGGCGCTGGCACCCCACGCGGTTTTAACATTTGGGCTGTCACCTCAGAGCGCGCTGCGCGCAGACGTTCTTGAATTGGGTGCTGAGACCACCCGGTTGCGCGTGAGTTTTCCAAGAGGTGCAGAGATGGAACTGAGCTTCCCTCTCATCGGTCGGCACAACGTCAGCAATGGCTTGGCCGCCTTGGGCCTTGGGCTGGCGATGGGCGTGGACATTGCCACACTGCAGCGCGCGATGGAACAGGCGCCGCCCGCGCCGGGCCGCTTGCAGCCGGTGTCCTGCGGACAGCCCTTTGGCGTCTTTGTCGACTATGCGCACACCGACGACGCGCTGCGACAGGTGTTGGCCACGTTGCGCGAAGTAACGCGCGGGAGGCTCCACCTGATGTTTGGTTGTGGCGGCGACCGCGACGCAGGCAAGCGCCCGCGCATGGGTGCCGTCGCCGCTGCAGGTGCCGACACCACGCTCATCACCAGTGACAATCCGCGCAGCGAATCGCCCGAAGAAATTGCCAGGCAAATCGCCGAGGGCTACCGGCAGGTGCGCGGCGATGGATGCGACGAGGAGTTGGACCGCTCGCGCGCCATCGACCAGATCCTTCGGCGGGCGCAACCCGGTGACACCGTGCTGCTGGCGGGCAAGGGGCATGAGACGTATCAGGAATATCAGGAGGCCGGCGAGCGCATCGCCGCGCCCTTCGATGACCGGGTTCATGCCGCGGCCACGCTGCGCCATCTGGGCTCCTGAACCGTGGAGCCTCGCAGCCTCCAATTTCTTGCCGATGCGTCGGGCGGCGTCCTTTTGCAGGGCGCGGGCAGCGCGCGTTGCGCGGGCGTGACCACCGATTCGCGCAGGGTCAAGCCCGACGAGCTCTTTGTCGCGTTGCAAGGCGACCGGTTTGACGGGCACGACTTTGTTGCGCAAGTTGCTGCTGCCGGGGCAGGGGGTGTGATGATTTCACGCGACCTCGCTCTGCCTGCGGGCTGCGCGGTGGTTCGGGTGGACGACACGCGCAGGGCACTCGGACGCATCGCCGCCGCCTACCGGAGCCAGTTCGACCTGCCCGTGATCGGCATCGCCGGTTCCAACGGAAAGACCAGCACCAAGGAATTGCTCGCATGGGTGCTGCGAGAGTCCATGCCGGTGCTGTGGAGTGAGGCCAGCTTTAACAATGACATCGGTGTTCCGCTGACGTTGCTGCGCCTTGAATCGGCGCACCGTGCCGCCGTGCTGGAGCTGGGCACCAACCACCCCGGCGAACTGCGCCCGCTCATTCTCATGGCGCAGCCGCAGTGGGGCATCCTCACCTCCATCGGGCGCGAGCATCTCGAGCATTTCGGAGACCTTGAAGGCGTGGCCCGCGAGGAGGGCGTGCTGGCTGAATTGTTGCCAGAGCGTGGAAAACTTTTCCTGTACGGTGACAGCCCTTGGAGCAACACCATCGCGGAGAGGAGCAGCGCCCCTGTGGTGAGAGCCGGATGGACCGGCGTCAACGACTGGCGCGCTCGCGACATTGTAGTGGACCATCACGGGATTACATTTACCGCCGAGGGGCCGGCGCGGCAGGCCTGCGGCGCGTACCGGCTTCAGCTGGTTGGACGCCATCACGTGACCAACGCGCTTCTCGTCATCGCTCTGGCCGCCGAGCTCGGACTGACCCACGGCGCCATTGCGCAGGGACTCTCACAATGCCCTCCCGCCCCGGGGCGCCTGCAACGGCGCGAGGTTCGCCGGATCCGTATTCTGGACGACACCTACAACGCCAATGCCGACTCGATCCGTGCCGCACTGGCGACGCTGGGGGAAATGGAGTGCCATGGAAAGCGCATCGCCGTCGTGGGTGATTTTGCCGAACTGGGATCGCACACCTCAGAGGCCCAGGCTGAAGCGGGCCGCGCCGCGGCCGAGGCACGGGTGGATGTGTTGCTGGCGGTGGGTGCGCAGGCGTCGGGCACGGCCGCGGCGGCACGGGCGGCAGGTGTCCGCCACGTCCACGAATTGATGGACAATGGGGAGGCCGCCCGGCGGCTTCGTGACTGCGCGCAGCCCGGCGACGTCATCCTTCTTAAAGCCTCGCGCGCTGCGCGGCTTGAGGAGGTGCTGGCCGCGTTCGCCCGCGAGGATTGATCGCCTTGTAGGGCAACCCCGGAAAGGATGTTTTATTATCTCAGCCAGCTTCCGGCATGGATTGCCCAGCGGGGTCATCCTGACTGGGCCGACGCGCTCTCCGGATTGCGCGTGTTCCAGTACGTCTCCTTCCGCGTGGCCGGCGCGGCCGTGACGGCGCTCTTGCTGAGCCTCTGGCTGGGGCCGCGCGTGATTGAATGGCTGCGGGGCCTGCGGGTGCGGCAGGACTATGAGGACCGCGCGCGCGAGATGGGCGGCATCACCGCGGATGGCATCAGCAAGCGCGGCGTGCCGACGATGGGCGGGTTGCTGATCGTGGGCGCGATTGATCTCACGGCGCTGTTGTGGGCCCAGTGGAACCCGCTAGTTTCGCTGACGCTGGGCGCCATGCTGGTGCTCTGCCTGCTGGGTTTCTACGATGACTATTCGAAAATCACCCGGCAACAATCCGGCGGCGTCCGGGCCGCGGTGAAGCTGGCGGTGCAACTGGCACTGGCGCTTCTTGTGGGGCTCTATCTCTGGCATCTGCCCATGAATAGCGAACTCCCCGGCGCCGGCGGCCGCGGGATCGAGATGCACAACCTAGTTTCCACCATCATGGTGCCCTTCGCCAAACACCCGGTGCTGACGGGCGCGGGCGCGCTGGGCCTGCTGCTGACGGTGCTGACGATTGTCGGCAGCTCCAACGCCGTCAATCTGACCGACGGCCTGGACGGCCTGGCCATCGGCAGCACGGCCATCGTGTCGATGGTGTTCCTGGTCTTTACCTACATCGCCGGCCACCACGATCAGGCCGCGTACCTCAACATTCCCCACGTCCCCGGCGCGGGCGATCTTGCGGTCGTCTGCGCAGCGATGATCGGCGCGAGCTTCGGATTTCTCTGGTTCAACTGCCACCCCGCGCAGGTGTTCATGGGGGACACCGGCTCCCTAGCGTTGGGCGGCGCGCTGGGCCTCATCGCGGTGCTGATTCACCAGCCCTTCGTGCTGCTCATTGGCGGCGGCGTTTTTGTGATGGAGGCCCTGTCGGTGCTGCTTCAGCGTGGCTGGTTCAAATACACGCGTCTGAAGACCGGCGAAGGTCGGCGACTGCTTCTGATGTCGCCGCTGCACCACCACTTTCAGAAACTGAACTGGCACGAAAATCAGGTGGTGATCCGGTTCTACATCATCGGTGTCCTCTTCGCCGTTCTGGCGCTGGCAACATTGAAACTGCGCTAAAACGATGAGCGTGTGGACGGGTAAACACGTGTTGGTGGCCGGCCTGGGTGCCAGCGGTCAGGCCGCGATAAGGTTGCTGCAGGCCGAAGGTGCCTCCGTAACGGGCGCCGACTCAGCCGACAATGAGTCGTTGCGCCGGGCCACCCGACCCTTTGCCGAAGCCGGTGCGACCATCCGTCTGGGAGCCACAGGTGCAGTGGGGCCTGACTGGCCCAAGTTCGACCAAGTGGTGGTCAGCCCTGGCATTGCACTGACGCATCCCATCATCACAGGATTGCGCGCCCGCGATGTGCCCGTGATGGGAGAGCTGGAGTTGGGCTATCGCCACTCGCGCTGCCGCAATGTCGCCATCACCGGTACCAACGGGAAGACCACCACCACTGAACTCGTCGCGGCGGTGTTAAACGGTTCGCAGCGCCGCACCATTGCCTGCGGCAACATCGGCCTGCCGCTGTGTGAGGTCGCGCTGCAAAGCGGTGATCTGGACTATCTCACCATCGAGGTGAGCTCGTTTCAGTTGGAAACCATCGAGTACTTCCGGCCGGCGGTGGCGGTGCTGATGAATCTGACGCAGGATCATTTGGACCGGCACGCGACGATGGCCCAGTACACGCATGCCAAGGCGCGGCTCTTTGGCAACCAGCAGGTGTTTGACAGGGCCGTGGTGCAGTACGAAGCCTTGGAGCAACTCAAGGCGCTGGGGATCGCGCCTGCCGCGCGCACCATCACTTTTAGTGCGCGCAAATCGGAGGCCGATCTCCATCTGGACCGGTCGCTGCTGGTGAGTCGGCTACCCGATTGGAGCGGTCCTTTGCTGGACATGAACCGGTGCCGATTGCGGGGGCGCCACAACGCGGAAAATCTGATGGCGACGCTGGCGGTGGGGCGGCACTTGGGTTTGCCGCTGGCGGAGATGCTGCCGGTGTTGGAACGATTTGAGCCTGCGCAGCATCGGTGCGAATGCGTCGGCGAAGTGGCCGGCGTGCATTATTACAATGATTCCAAGGGCACCAACGTGGACGCGCTTCGAAATGCACTCGAAGCGATGCCCGAAGGGCCGGGAGGGCGCGCCAATGTGTGGCTCATTGCCGGCGGCATGGACAAGGGGCTGGAGTTTCACGATGTCGGGCCGCTCCTGGCAGAGCGAGCCAAGGGCGTGTTCCTCATCGGTCAGGCGCGCGAAAAAATGCGCGCTGCCTGGGGTTTATTTGCCGCTTGCACTCTGGCGGATTCGCTGGCAGATTCCGTGTCAGTAGCAGGGAGGAAGGCAACCCCGGGAGACGTGGTGCTGCTGTCGCCCGCCTGTGCGAGTTTCGACATGTTCGAAAACTACAAGGCACGAGGGCAGGCGTTCCGCGAACTCGTCGAGCTCTGGGGCAGACAATCGGGTGACACGGCGTGGGGCTGTCCACAGGACGCCAATAAGTCGTGACACAAAGGAATTTCCCTTGCCGCCCTGAGCCGCTATGAAGAGCTCGGTTCAAGGAGTGGGAAGTGTGGAGTCAACCAAGGAGAAGGAGAAACCAGACTAATCGCAAGGAGACCATATGCAACACCCCAACCCCAACATTCCGCCCGGGATGGCTCTGGAGAAAGCCAGCCGCAGTCGTTCCAAGATGCGTGTCGCCGTCGTGCTCATCGTGCTGCTGCACGTGGCGCTCTTCAGCGGAATCCTCTTCAACGCATGCAGCCAGAAGAGCGATGAAGCCAAGAACGCGCTCCCGCAGAAAATCAACGTTGCCGAAAACAACCAGCCGCCTGCTTTGCCGCCCCCTGATGCGGGAGGCGGTGCAGTAGTGCCGCTGGCCGGCGGTGCCGGCGGTGGAATCGCGACTGGTGGCAGTCTGCCCTTGCCGCTGCCTGGCGCCGGATCGGCCGCCACAACTCTGCCTCCCGCTGGTGCAGCCACGGGAGGTGCCACGGGAGGATTGACTTCGCTTCCCACGCCTGGCGCGAACACACCCTCAGGCACACCTGCAGCTTCTGGCTCCACCTCCACGCCGCCTGTGGCCACGGCCGCCGAGCACACCATTCAGTCAGGTGACAACTTCTACGTTCTCGCCAAGAAATATGGAGTCGGCTTTAAGCAGATCCAGGACGCCAATCCCAACGTGGCGCCCACCAAATTGCAGATTGGCCAGAAGGTTCAAATCCCAGCAGCCCTCCCCAAACCGGCCTCAACGGGCACAGGAGGCACAGGGTCTGCCGCGAGTTCCGGCGCATCGGCCGCCTCGGATGGTTATGTCGTGAAGAAAGGCGACAACCTAAGCCTCATCGCAAAGCGCTTTGGAACCACCGTGAAGGCGTTGCGTCAGGCCAACAACCTGCAGTCCGAGCGGCTCATGCCAGAGCAAAAGTTGAAACTTCCGGCGGGCGCAAAGTTTTCAACGCCCTCGGGGACACCTGCCACGCCCAGTGCCTCCGGCCCGGCCACTCCAGGTGCCGAATAGGTGAACGAAGTCAACCGACCTTGCCCACTCCGGACGCGGCCGGCATCCAGCGGCACGTTCCGGAGTGGTTGCTTTTGACACCGGCCTAAAATGAAATGGGCCACCACCATTCTGGTTGCCGCGGTCGCCGGACTGATGGCACTGGGCATGGTGATCCTCTACAGCGCCAGCATGGCCCAGACCGGCCCGCGCTACCTGCTGATGCAAATGGCTTGGGGCGGGCTGGGGCTTCTCGCCTGCATGGCGGCCACCGTGGTGGATTACCGCCGCCTGCAGACCTTCGCATGGCCACTGCTTGCGGTGACGCTGCTGTTGCTCATCCTCGTGCTGATTCCCGGAATCGGCGTCGAACGCAATGGCGCGCGCCGCTGGTTCAATCTCGGACCCATGCACTTTCAACCTTCAGAACTGGCGAAGGTGGGCTTGATCGTGGCGCTGGCGGCGTACGGTGCTCGGTTCCAGGCGCGCATGCACGAATTAAAGCGCGGCCTGCTCATCCCGGGCATCGTCTTGGCCGTGGCGCTGGGGTTGATTTTCAGGGAGCCTGACTTCGGAACGACCCTGCTGCTGGCGGCCGTCAGCGTGATGGTGCTGCTGGTGGCCGGCGCAGACTGGCGCTATCTGGTGCCACCTGCATTGGCTGGCGCGGCCCTTTTTGCGCTCGCGGTGTTTAACGATCCCGTGCGCATGAAGCGGATCATGGCGTTCCTGCATCCAGACGAGCACAAGGCCGACGCCGGTTTTCAGGCCTATCACGCGATGCTCGCGCTTGGATCCGGCGGCACCACCGGCTTGGGGTTGGGAAATGGCCGGCAGAAGCTGGGCTTCGTGCCGGAGCACCACACCGATTTCATCTTCTCCATCGTTGGCGAGGAATTGGGCGTGGCGGCGACCCTCGCAGTCGTGGTGGCCTTCATGGCCATTGTCGCCTGCGGACTCTTCATCTCGTGGCGCAGCGGGAACCGCTTTGGGCAACTGCTGGGCTGCGGCCTCACGTTCCTCATCGGTCTGCAGGCGTTCATTAACATCGGCGTGGTCACGAGTGCCCTGCCCAACAAGGGGCTGCCGCTGCCCTTCATGAGCTACGGCGGTTCGAGTCTCTTTGTGATGCTCGGCGTCGTGGGACTGCTGCTCAGCATTGCCAGTCGGGCATCCGAATCCGCGCCGGCGCAAGCCCCCTCGACAGTGGCCGTTTCGGAAAATCCATTCGCCGAGGCGCCATGATGCCCACCTCACACGCCGCGCCGCGCGTTCACATTGTCTGTGGTGGCACCGGGGGACACTTTTTCCCGGGCGTGGCGGTGGCGCGCGAGTTGCAACGGGCGGGCGTCATCGTGACCCTGTTGATTTCAGAAAAGCGAGTCGACCAGCAAGCCGCCCAGTCACAGGGCGACCTCGAAATATGCGAACTGCCTGCGGTGTCGTGGCAGACACGCGCGCCATGGAGGTTTCTCAATGGGTTGATTCGTTCTCTGAGGAAGGTGCGAACTCTTCAACTCCACCAACGGCCCGATGCCGTGCTTGCGATGGGCGGATTTACTAGCGTCGCGCCGGTGCTAATGGCGCGGGCGGCCGGGGTTCCCGTTTTCCTCCACGAATCCAACGCCATTCCCGGCCGCGCCAACCGCTGGCTGGCGCCGTTGGCGCATCAAGTGTTCGTGGGATTTGAAAGCGCACGCCATCGATTTCTGCACACGCACGTTGAGGTCACCGGCACGCCCGTCCGCGACGCTTTTTTTACCGCGACGTGCGAAGCCAGCCGCGTGGGGCTAGGGCTGGACGCCGGGCGTCCCGTGCTCCTCATCATGGGAGGCAGCCAAGGCGCGCGAGCCATCAACCACCGGGCACTGGCGGTTCTGCCGGCGCTTTTGAAAGCATGGCCCTCGTTGCAGTTCCTGCACCTGTGCGGCGGAGGCGATGGCGAGGAGGCGCGGGTGCGCGCGGCCTATGAGGCGCAGGGAGCCACGGCACGTGTGCATGAGTTTCACGCCGACATGCCCTTGGTGTTGGCTGCGGCGGACGTGGCGGTTGGCAGGGCAGGGGCCTCATCGCTGGCGGAACTGGCGGCCGCGCGATTGCCCTCGGTGCTCATTGCTTTACCCACGGCCGCGGACGACCACCAGCGGTACAACGCGCGAGAATTTGAAAGACGCGGTGCCGCGCGGATGGTTGAACAATCGGCAGGTCCAGAGGAGCTGGCCCAAGCGCTGTGCCAGTTGCTTGCGAACCGGGCGCCCGTCCGTGCAGCCCTCGCGGGCATGGCGGCACCTCGAGCCGCGGCACAGGTCGCCGCACACATTCTGTCCTGCGTTCGGCCGCAGCGTTCGGCCAACGCGCCACAAACATGGAACGACCCGACACTTTGGTCCCCCATTACGGCCTGACGACCACCGACCGCGGAGAGCTCGCGCGTTGGATCGAAACGACCGACGCGCCCGTGTACCTGCTGGGCGCGGGAGGCTGCGGCATGAGCGCCTTGGGACATCTGCTGCTTGACCATGGTCTATGCGTGTGTGGTTCCGACGCGCGTTCGACGGCTGCCCTACGACAGCTCTCCGGGCGCGGCGCGGATTTGCGAGAAGGACACGAGGCTGCGCATCTGCTGGCACATCGCCCTGGGTTGGTGGTGTATTCTTCGGCCATCCGGCTCGACAATCCCGTGATGATCCAAGCGCAACGCGCCGGCTTGCGGCTAGCCCGCCGCGCGACCGTGCTCGCCGCACTAATGGAAGGACGCCGTGGTGTGTGTGTGGCCGGCATGCACGGGAAAACCACGACGACTGGACTGCTGGCGCACGCCTTACGCGAACTGGGTGCGGATCCTGGATACGCCGTCGGTGGGTTGGTGGCCGAGTGGGATCGCCCGGCGCGCCTGCGCGGCGGGGATCGTTTCATGGTGGTGGAAGCGGACGAAAGCGACGGCACCCTTCTCGAATTTCGCCCGGAACAGGCACTCATCCTCAATGTGGACGAGGAACATCTGGATTACTTCGCCGACCTTGCGGCCGTGTGCCGGGAATTTGAAACCTTCGCTTCGCAGGTGCGCGGGCCGCTCTTCTATTGCGCCGATGATGCGCGTTTGGTGGCGATGTTCGCGAACCGGCAGGGTGCGATCTCATTTGGCTTCAACTTGGCCGCCCACTATCGCGTAGAGCCGCGCCCGCCTGCCACTGACGGTGCGGCGCCCTTCGACTTGTGGCACCAGGGCGTATTGCTGGCGACGATCACCCTTAAGCTCGCAGGAGAGCAGAACATGTCTAATGCGGCCGGCGTGGCCGCCTTCCTGCATCAGAACGGATTTGACGCGCAGCAGATTTCAGCGGCCTTGGGCTCCTTTGGAGGCGCGATGCGCCGCCAGCAAACCCTCTATCGAAGCGCCCAACTCACCGTGATGGATGACTACGCTCATCATCCTCGCGAGATCGAGGCCACGCTTAAAGCCATGCGCAGCCGGCATCACGGCCGCCTGCTGGTGGCCTTCCAGCCCCATCGCTACACGCGCACCCAGCATCTTCTCAAGGACTTTGCGCGCTGCTTTTCCGGCGCTGACGCCGTGTGGATCACCGAGGTCTATGCCGCCAGCGAGCCCGTGATTCCCGAGGTCAACGGCCGGCGCTTGGCCGAGGCCGTGTCCGCGCAGGGGGTTCCGTCTGTCTTTGTGGCGACGCTGGCCCAGTTGCGCGAGCAAGTGTCCATCGCCATGCGGCCGGGCGACATGGTACTGTTTCTCGGGGCGGGAGACATCACCCAAGCGGCGCACCAACTGGCGATGCAAGCGGCCTTGAATGAAAGCAGCGTGGCGGCGGCGCTGCGCGGACTACTCTCGCCTGCCTCCGCCCTGCGCGAGCACGAGCCCATGTCCCGGCGCACCACGCTGCACGTGGGGGGAGCGGCCGACGTGTTTGTGGAACCGGCATCCGAGGCAGACCTGGCGGCCGCGCTGGCCTGTTGCAATGCCCGCGCCGTGCCGGTGTTCCTGCTGGGGCGCGGTTCCAATCTGCTGGTGAAAGACGGCGGCATTCGCGGCGTGGTGATCCACCTTGGGGCGCCGGTGTTTTCCGGAATGGATGTGTGCGGCGAGAGGATTTACTGCGGTGCCGGTGTGCGACTCAAGCATCTGGCCCACGAAGCGCGCAAATGCGGTCTGGCTGGGTTTGAATTTCTGGAAGGCATCCCCGGCAACCTAGGCGGCGCACTGAGGATGAATGCGGGCGCCATGGGCTCTGAGATATTTGGCTTGGTGGAATCCGTCCGCGTGATGAGCTTGTCCGGAGAGATCGAGGATCTGACTCGCGATCAGTTGGGAGCGCAATACCGACACTGCCCCGCGCTGAAAGAAAAGGTGGCGCTGGGCGCCGTGCTCCGGGGCAGGGTGGACTCCCCCGGCGCTGTGGCCGAACGCATGCGATCATTCAGCCAGAAGCGCCACGATTCCCAGCCGGGAGCCAAGAGCGCCGGTTGCATTTTCAAAAACCCTCTTGAATGTCCCGCCGGCCGGCTTGTGGACGAACTGGGGCTCAAAGGCACGCGTGTGGGGGGGGCCGCCGTGTCCGAGGTGCATGGCAATTTCATCGTCAACGAGGGGAATGCCACGGCGCAGAATGTGCTCGACCTCATTGCGCTCATTCAGGCAAGTGCCCGTGCCGAGCGCCACATCGAGCTTTGCACCGAAGTGCAGATCATCGGTGAGTAGTCCATCGGCCGCACGCGGGTGCGTTTGGCGGTCATAAAAGGATTTCCTTCTTCCGGCCTTTAAGTTACGGTTCGTCCCAAGGGAGGGGAGGGATTGGCGGGAAGTTTTCACATCACCGTATTTGCTGGCGGTCCCAGTGCGGAGCACGATGTTTCGCTCAGAAGCGGAGCGGCGGTGGCGCGCGCATTGCGGGCTGTGGGGCATGAGGTTTCTGAGGTGAATCCACGCGGGCCAGGCTGGCGTTTGCCGCCAGGAACCGACGCGGTGTTCCTCGCATTGCATGGCGCCTACGGCGAGGACGGTCAGGTGCAGGCGGAACTCGATGCGGCGAATGTGACTTATACCGGTTCGGATGCCGAGGCCAGCCGGGTGGCCTTCGACAAGGCGCTGGCCAAGTCACGTTTCGAGGCCGCTGCCGTGCCGACGCCACGTTGGGAGGTGTTAAATGACGCCCATGCGCCCATGCCCGAAGCGCTGCGGCTGCCCTTGGTGCTCAAGCCCGTCTGCCAGGGCTCGAGCATCGGTCTTCAATTTGTCGCGCGGCAGGAGCAGTGGCCGGCGGCCCTGCGCGAGTGCCTCCGGCATGGCGAGCGCGTGCTCTGCGAGGAGCAGGTCTGCGGCCGCGAAATCACCGTGGGCGTCTTAGGTGAGTTGCCGCTGCCGCTGGTCGAGATCCGCCCCAGGAATGGAGCCTATGATTACCACAACAAGTACTCCAAAGGTGCCACCGAGTATTTCTGCCCGGCGGATTTTGACGGACCGACGTCGCTGCGCCTCCAGTCGATTGGTCTGGCCGCGTTCCATTGCGTGGGCGCGAGAGACTTCGGCAGGGTTGATCTGATTGTTCCGGAAGATGGGGTGCCGAGGGTGCTGGAGGTCAATACGCTGCCAGGGATGACTGAGACCAGCCTGTTCCCCAAGGCGGCTGCGGCTGCGGGAATGGGATTTGAATCGCTCTGCGATCGGATGGTGAACCTGGCGCTGGCGCGAGCCGCAAACCGCGTGCAATGACCATGTGGAACGCCCCGCGCAACCGTCGACGCCACCGCCAGTCGCTGCTGGATGTGAAGCTGAGTTTAGGCGAGATCCGGCGCGCGCGTTGGGTGGTTGCATCTCGATTGGGCGGTGTTCTCCTCGGGGCGGCGCTCCTCTTCTTCGGTGTTTGGCGCGGTGGCGAATGGCTCCTGCAACGGCTCTTTTACAACAATGGCGCGTTCGCCATCCGCACAGTGGACCTTCGCACCGATGGCCGGCTCTCCGAGGCCCAGCTGCACGCCTGGGCGGATGTGAAACCCGGCGAAAATCTCTTCGGGCTGGATTTGCTGCGCGTCAAACGCAACCTGGAGGCCGTGCCCGCCATCAGCTCGGCTGCCGTGGATCGCGTGTTGCCCGACACGTTGAGAGTGCGTGTGGTGGAGCGCCGGCCGGTGGCGCAGGTGCTGGTGTACCGGCGCCGCGCCGAGGGGGACTACGTGCGGCTGCTCTATCAGATGGACGGTGATGGTTACGTGATGGAACCCTCCCCGGCGCCCGAGCAGCTCTCGCAGGGCGTGTCGTGGCTGCCGCTCTTCACGGGAATCGAACCGGGCCTGCTGCTGCCCGGACGCGCCGTGCACCAGCCGCAAGTTCACGCCGCGCTCGAACTGCTCCAGCAGTTTGACCGCTCGCCGATGGCCGGCTTGGTGCAGCTCCAACAGGTGGAGGTGTCCGCGCCGCTCACCCTCATGGTGCGCACCTGGCAGGGTGCCGAGGTCACGCTGGGGCTGACACAACTGGACCGGCAACTGCGGCGCTGGCGGTTCATCCACGATTACGGACGGGAGCATCGTCGCGTTCCGGCGACCTTGGATCTCTCCATCAAGAACAACCTGCCGGTGCGCTGGCAGGAACCGGGAAGTCCGCCCGCCCCCGTCCCCGCCAAGGGGCCGGCGCGCGCCGCGGCGCGTCCACGACCCAATGTTTGACGACAAACTCATCGTAGCCGGGCTCGAGATCGGCACCTCCAAAGTCTGCGTGGTGGTGGGCGAGGCGGCGCCGGGCAGCCCGCTCAACGTCCTCGGTGCCGGCACCGTGCCTTCGCGCGGCGTGCTTAAAGGTGAAATTGTGAACCCGGGCGCGGCGGGCGAGGATATTCGCCGCGCCGTGGCGGAGGCTGAATCGGTGGCGGATGCCGAGATTGGTAGCGTTTTCCTCGCCGTCACCGGGGCGCACGTTCACAGCTTCAACCATCACGGGATGCTCCAGATTGCGGCGCCGGCCCACGTCATCGGCGAGGAGGACGTCGAACAGGTGATCACCAGCGCCAACGCCGTCAACGTCCCGGCGGACCACACGGTCATCCACACCGTGCGCCAGCATTTCCACGTGGATAACCATGACGGAGTGGTGTCGCCGGTGGGAATGGCGGGGTCGCGGCTGGAGCTTGATATGCACGTCATTCACGGGCGCAGCCACCGGCTTCAAAACCGGATCAGGCTGGTGCGTGGTCTGCAGATGGAGGTGGAGGCGGTGGTGTTCAGTGGACGCGCCTCCGCGCTGGCCGTGCTTACTTCCGATCAATGCCAGCAGGGCGCGCTGCTGGTGGATCTGGGGGCGGGCGTCACGGAGTATGCGCTCTATCTTGGGGGCGTGCCGCGCCACTCGGGCGTGTTGCCCGTGGGCGGCGACCATCTCACCAACGACATCGCCTTGGGGTTGAAAGTCACCCCCCATCGCGCCGAGCAGCTTCGGCGTGATCACGGTCGGGTGGGGCCGGCTCCCATCCCCGACGGTGGCCCCATCACCCTTCCCAGTGAAATCGGATTCGTCGCCCGCACTGTCAGCGTGGGTGCGCTCAACCGGATTCTTCATGCGCGGCTCATGGAAATGCTGCAGCTCATCCGTCAGGATCTGGCGCGCGCCGGTGTGCTGGGTGCGTTTCAGGGCAGCGTGTACCTGACCGGGGGCGTGGCGCAGACGGCGGGACTGAGCGCATTGGCGGAGCACGTGTTCCAACTCCCCGCCACGGTCGCTTCCAGCCAGGCCGCCGGAGGCGTGAAAGACATCCTCGATCGGCCCGAGTACAGCACCGCGGTCGGTCTGGTGGAATACGGGATGCGTCACATGGCCACCGGTGGCCGGGGCAACCGGCTGGCGGAACTCTTCCGGGGCTGGAAGCGGAGAATCTTTTCCACCACCTGAAATCATGATCGACCTTCACAGCCTCTCCGAAGCCACCTTGGCGCCGCCCTTGCCGGTTCGCGTGCTCGTGGTCGGCGTGGGGGGGGGCGGCGGCGTGATGGCCGAAGAGCTGGCGCAAGCCGGTCACCTCCCGGCAGAATTCCTCGCGGTGGATTCGGACACTCAGGCGTTGCAACGGCATGGTCGCTCGGCGCGGCTGGCGGTGGGTGGCCGCCTCACGCGCGGGTTGGGTTGCGGTGGTGACGCCGTGCTGGCTCGGCGCTGTGCCGAGTCCAGCCGCAAATCGCTGGCCAAACATTTGGAAGGCGCGGACGTTGTCGTGCTGCTGGCGGGATTGGGTGGAGGGATGGGAACGGGCGGCTCGAGTGCCATCGCAGAGATGGCGGGTGAATCCGGTGCGCTCACGCTGGCCATGGTGGCGTTGCCTTTCGATTTTGAGGGGCTGCGTGTCGATCTGGCACGGGCGGGACTGGAAAAGCTTCTGGGGGCCGCCGACAGCGTGATCTGCTTTCCCAACCAGAGGGTGATTGACCTTCAGAACGAGGAACGCACGGCTCGGGAGACGTTCGCGGCGGCAAACGAGATCATCCATCAGGGTGTGCGGGCGACGGCACGCCTTCTGCGCGCCGACGGAATTCTCAATGTAGGATTGGCCGATCTGCGCGCCTCGCTCCGAGGGCAGCGTGCCAGCAGCGTGCTGGCGCATGTGGAGGCCGAAGGCGAAGCTCGCCACCAGGAGATTTTGAACAAACTACTGGCGCACGCCGCGATGGAGTCGGGACATGCATTGCATACCGCCAGTGCGGTGGTGGTGAGCCTGGTGGGCGGGCCCGAGCTTTCGGCGACTGAGATTGACCGCCTCTCACGGCAAATCTCGGCTCAGTGTCCCGGAGCGAAAGTGATGTTTGGAGCCTCGGTGGAGGACGCTTCGAGAGGGCGTCTAGGCCTCACCGTCATTGCCTCGCGCCCGTGGGAGGCACCACGCACGACGGCGTCGCCGGCTTCTGCAACCAGCTCTTCCGCCGCGGCGCCGCGGCATCGAGCCGCGCAGCGTCACCAACAGCAACTGGCGTTGGAACCCGTCTCCAAGGGACGATTTGAAAAGGCTGAACGAACGCTGTACCACGGCGAGGATCTGGATGTGCCTGCCTACATCCGCCACAACGTGGTTCTGGACTAGCCACACGGCAGTGGGCTCTCTGCCATGTCCGCGCTGACGCTGTGCTTGTTGATCCTCTCGGCGGGTGCGGCTTTTTTTTTCGCACTGGCAGAGACGGCGCTGGTGACCCTGGGCAACGCGCGCCTGCAGAAAGTTCAGGCGCGGCTTCCCGAGCGGGGCGCGTGCATCCGGCGGCTTCTGGCCGCGCCGCACGATCTCCTGGCCGCCATCTCGCTGGGCAACACGCTGGCGCACGGCCTTCTGATCGCGCTGGTCTGGATGGAGCGTTCCCGGTGGAACCACTGGTCGGGCTGGCTGGCGCTGGCCCTCGCGGCGCTGGCGCTGCTCATCTTCTGCGAGGTGGTGCCCAAGACTCTGGCGGTCCGGCGCCCGCAGTTCTGGGCCCCCGTGGTCGCGCCGTGGACTCTCCAGCTCGTGCGCGTCACCTCGCCCGTGCGGTCGGTGGCGCAGTTTCTCAACGGCTACTGGCTGCGACTGCTGCCGCAACTGGTGACTCCGTACACCCCGCTCACCGAGGAGGAATACAAGGAGCTCCTGGAACTGGCCTGCCAACAGGGCACGTTGGGCATCTCGGAGAAGGAGATCATTCTGCAGATCCTCCATCTGGACCAGCGCAAGGTGGGCGAGCTGATGCGGCCGCGCTCGCAGATGGCCTGCGTTTCCGACGAGCTGACGCCCCAGGAGATGACGGCGGCCGCGCGCAAATTCCAGCACCATCACCTGCCGGTGTACGACGAATCCCCGGACAACATCGTCGGGATTCTGAACACGGTCCGGCTGCTGGCCAATCCCCGTCTGGAACTCCACGAGGTGATGGACTTCCCCTCCTTCGTGCCCGAGGACATGAACCTGCTCGACCTGCTCCGCAACTTTCAGCGCACCCGTCAGGACATCGCCATCGTGCTGGACGAATTCGGTGACACCGCCGGCATGGTGACCATGGAAGACATCCTGGCCGATGTCATCGGCGCCTCGCGCCGGAGCGCACGCGCGGGCGGGTTCCTGATGGAAACACTGGGCCATGGCAAGTGGAGGCTGAGCGGGGCCCTGGGGCTGGAGGATTTTCGGCGCGAATACCCGCGGCTCATCATCCCGCCGGGCGTGGACACGGTGGGAGGACTGCTGGCCGTGTGCATGGACGAGGTGCCGCCCGCGGGCAGCAAGATTCAGCACAGCGGCCTGCGATTCACCGTGGTGGAGGCCGACGAGCGGCGCGTCAAGGAAGTGCTGGCGGAGGCGGCGCCATGAACGGGCTGCTGGCGGCCGTCACTGCCTCTGATTGGCGCGAACTGGCCGTGCCCATTCTGGCGGTGCTGGGGGTGTGCCTGCTGGTCTCCTTTTTCCTGTCGGGCATGGAGACGGGGCTTTTTGAAATGAGCCGCCTGCGGCTGCGCCGGATGATGCGCGAGGGCAACCCGCGCGCGGCGCGCCTGCAGGCGTTTCTCGACGATCCAGAGGATTGCCTGTGGACCATCCTGGTCGGCAATGTGCTGGCCAATTTTCTGGCCGTGCTGCTGGTGCTCTTGCTGCTGCACGAGGTGCTGGGCTGGGGCGCGCGGCCCGGGCGGTTTTGGGCGGTGTTCATCCTGGGCGGCTTGGGCTATTACACGCTCTTTGAGCTGCTGCCCAAGATGCTCTTTCGCCAGTATCCCAACCGCCTCTGCCTGCTGCTCTCCCGCCCGTTTGCGGTGGTGCACGCGCTGCTGCGGCCGCTGGTGTGGATCCTGCGCCTCATCTCGCGCCTCATCCTCGCCTCCACGGGCGGGCGCGCGGCGTCGAGCCGGCTCTTTGGCGACCGCGAGGAGCTGCGCCAGGTGATGCAGGAATCCAGCGCCGGACTGACGGCTGATGAGCGCGTGATGATTGACCGCGTGTTGGATCTGCAAAACATCCCCGTGCGTGCCATCGTGAGCCCCCTGCGCCCAGGCGAGCCGGCGATGGTGGACACCCCGGTGGCCCAAGTGGTCCATCTCACTGCCGACGAACTGCAGATTCACTTTCCGGTCTGGACGCGCGCGGGGGACCGGCTGCGCGTGGCCGGCGTGGTCAACGTGCGCCAGTTGGCCTTTCTGCCCGAAGCCGGGCAGCACCAGCCCGTCGCCGGACTGCTCGAATCGGCGCTCTTCATGGACGAGGATGCGCGGCTGGAATCGCTCCTGCGGGCCATGCAGCGCAGCGGCCAGCGGGTGGTGATTGTCCTGGATCGCAGCCGGAGGGAGATCGGCATGGTGCGGCTGGCGGACATTCTGGGCACGGTGTTTGGCAAGCTGGGCAGGTGATGCATGGGTGCGGAATTCTGGATCGCAATCTCGCTCAAGGTGCTGGCCGTTCTCGTGCTGGTTTTCTTGAACGGCTTCTTCGTCGCGGCGGAGTTTGCGCTGGTGAAGCTGCGCAGCACGCAGCTGGACGGGCTGGTGGCCAGCGGCAGCCGGCGCGCCCGCCGGGTGCGCAAAATCCTGGCCAATCTCGACGCCTACCTGAGCGCCTGCCAGCTGGGGATCACGCTGGTGAGCCTCGGGCTGGGATGGATTGGCGAGCCGGTATTCAGGGATCTGCTGCGTCCGCTCTTTGACATGAGGCTGGGGGATGGCCAGCCGCTGCTTGCCGATGGCAGCCCTTGGCGCGGGTGGATTTCCTTCGGCTTTGGCTTCACGCTCATCACCACCCTTCACATCACGGCGGGCGAACAAGCGCCCAAGTGGCTGGCCATCCAGCGGCCTCTGGCCACGAGCCTGGGAGTGGCGCACCCGCTGCATTGGTTTTACCGCGCGGCCTACCCCTTCATCTGGCTGCTCAACCGCATGGCGCTTTCAATGCTCTCGATGGCGGGTTTGGAGACGACCGGCGGGCACGAGCACGGCGTTTCGGAGGAGGAACTGCGCGCCTTGCTGATCCACCAGAGCGGCCGCAGCGCGAAGTTTGGCCGCGACCTCGTCTTCAACGCATTTGACCTCAAGCATCGGGTGGCCCGCGAGGTGATGCGTCCACGGCGCGAAATCGTCGGGCTCGACACCGAAGCGGGGATGGACGAGTGCCTGGCCACGGCCGAGCGCACCCGCTACTCGCGTCTGCCCCTTTGCGAGAAGGGCAATCTCGACGCCACGCTGGGTGTCGTGCACATCAAGGACCTGTACGCCCATCGCGGCGCGGCGCGCACGGGAGCCGACCTGTTGCCCTTCGCGCGCAAGCTGGTCTACGTGCCGGAGTCGGCGCGGCTGGAGAAGGTGCTGCACCTCTTCCTCGACCGCAAACTGCACTGCGCCATCGTGGTCAACGAGTACGGCGACACGGTGGGGTTGTTGACGCTGGAGAACATCCTCGAGGAACTGGTGGGCCAGATCCAGGATGAGTTTGACCACGAGACGCCGCTTCTCAAGCAGCTCGACGCGCGCACTTGGTCGGTTGCCGGCGAGCTGCCCCTGCATGACCTGGAGCATCTGACGGGACAGACGCTGGGCGGAAACGACGTGGCGACCGTCAGCGGACTCATGACGCGCCGACTGGGGAAGTTCCCCAAGGAAGGCGATCACCTGCGGCTGGGGCCGTACGAATTGCGCGTCGAGAAAGTCCTGCGGTTGCGCGTGGAGCAGGCGCGGCTGGTGCGGATGGACGAGGACCCAAAGTCCTAAAACGCTACAGCCAGGGTGGGGACGAGGGAAGGCAGGCGTCGAATTCTCGCACCAGCTCCGCCTCGTAGGCCCCTTCATAGGAGCCGCCAAAGAAACGGTCCAGCGCCTCGCTGTGAAGCCGCTCCCAGCTGGCCTCTTCGCGTCCGGGGTTGATTGGAAAGAACAGCGTGCCGTTGGCTTTGGCTGCCTTGAAGTCACCGGGGGCGTCGCCGATCATCAGGATTTTTCCGGGGGCATACTTTCCGGAGGCCGCCAGGCGCAGGTGCTCGGTCTTGGTTCCCATTTCCTGGCCGGCAATGAGCCTCACAAACGCATCCACCTGATGCTCCGCCCATTCGCGACGAAGCGCGGCCGAGGGTGTCTGGCTGATGCAGATGGCGTCGGCGTTCCGGTGAATCCTCTCAAGGCACTCGCGCACGAGCGGGAAGGGGGGCACTCCGTGCACCATGTCCTCGATGGCGGCATTGACGGCGTTGCTCCACACTTGGATGGGGGCCAGGCCCGTGTTGCCCCGCTGCACCTCGGCCGCCAGCGTGGCATTGCCCAGCTTGGACTCGCGCGCCATCCACTGCTCGAGCGGCGCGAGGTCGGGCATCGCCACCGCGCGCGCCCGCACCGGGGCACGGGCACCCAGCAGACTCACCGCGCGTGCCAGCGCGGGAAAGCGGTTGGCGCCGCGGTCCTTGGAGTAGAGGTTGACGAAGGCCCACGTCTCCCGCGCGTACTTGCTGGCGGCCTGAAGGTGGAAGTGCTTGATGAAGCACGGGGCAAAGCACTCCTGGTGCTTGATCTCCATGCTGTCGAAGATGCAGCCGTCCGAGTCGATGCCGACGAAAAACTCCTGCGCCGGACGAAAGTCGCGCAGGACGTTCGCGGGGTCGCTCATCTTTAGACGTTGTAGGTGCTCGAGCTGGTGGTGCCGCCGCGGCCGGTCCAGTTGGTGTGGTAGAACTCGCCTCGAGGCTTGTCCACGCGCTCGTAGGTGTGCGCGCCGAAATAGTCGCGCTGGGCCTGGAGCAGGTTGGCCGGGAGATGTTCGGCGCGGTAGCTGTCGTAGAAGCCCAGCGCGGCGCTCATCGCCGGGACGGGAATGCCGCGCTTGGCGGCCACGGCCACGACATTGCGCCAGCCTTTCTGGCTGCGGCGCAGCGCCCGGCGGAAATGACCATCGAGCATCAGGTTGGGCAGGCGCGGGTGTGAATCAAAGGCCTCCTTGATCTTGCCCAGGAACCGGCTGCGGATGATGCATCCCCCCCGCCACATCAGCGCGATGTTGCCGTAGTTGAGGCGCCAGTCGTATTCCTTGGCCGCGGCGCGCATGAGCATGAAGCCCTGGGCGTAGCTGACAATTTTGGAGGCGTAGAGGGCGCAGCGGATGTCCTCGACGAACTTCGTGCCGTCACGCGTGATGCGCGGCTTGGGGCCTTTGAGTTTCTTGCAGGCTTTGACTCGCTCGTCCTTCAAAGCCGAGACACAGCGCGAGTAGACAGACTGGGCGATGAGCGTCACGGGAATCCCCAGGTCCGCGCTGTTGATCATGGTCCATTTGCCGGTGCCCTTCTGGCCGGCGGTGTCGAGGATCTTGTCCACCAACGGCCGATGGTCGGCATCTTGAAAGGCAAGGATGTCGCGGGTGATCTCGATGAGGTAGGAATCCAGATCGCCCTGGTTCCACTGCGCAAACACGTCGTGCATCTGCGCCGCGGTCATGCCCAGGCCCTCGCGCATCAGGTGATAGGCTTCGCAGATGAGCTGCATGTCGCCGTACTCGATGCCGTTG
>SYLI01000022.1 GCA_005809105.1 Verrucomicrobiales bacterium
CCGTAAACCTTTGATTCATAGCATTGCCGGCGAGGCGGAAATGGAAGACGCAAGGGACTTAAAATCCCTTGGCCTTCACAAGCCGTGCCGGTTCGAGTCCGGCCGCCGGTACCAACACACTAGATCATGAGCGCTGAAAGAAAAATCCAGGAGCTGCATTTAACCCTGCCGCCGATGCCCAAGAAACCCGCGGGCATCTACAAGCCCGTGGTGATCATCGGGAACCTCGCCTATGTCTCCGGCCACGGGCCGCTGCTGCCCGACGGCACCATGATCACCGGCCGGCTGGGCGACACCATGGACCTCGAGGCCGGGCAGAAGGCGGCGCGTCAGGTGGGGCTTGCCATCCTCTCCGCGCTGCGGGCGTCACTGGGAAGCCTCGACCGCGTCAAGCGCGTCATCAAGACGCTGGGCATGGTCAATGCCACGCCCACGTTCACGCAGCATCCGGCTGTGATCAACGGCTACAGCCAGTTGATGGCGGAGGTGTTTGGCGAGGATCACGGCGTGGGGGCGCGCAGCGCCGTGGGCATGGGCTCGCTGCCCGGCAACATCGCCGTGGAGATCGAGGTCATCGTCGAGATCACCCCGTCCTGACATGGCCGGCCACCGCATGGCCAACGAGGCGGACGTGCCCTCGCCCGCGCTGCTGGTCTATCCCGATCGCATCGCCGCAAATCTGGCGCGGATGGTGGCGATGGTGGGAAATCCCGCGCGGCTGCGGCCCCACGTCAAGACCCACAAGATGGCCGAGGTGGTGCGGATGCACCTTGCGGTGGGCATCCGCAAGTTTAAGTGCGCCACCATTGCCGAGGCGGAGATGACGGCGGCCGCCGGTGCCGATGAAGTGTTGCTGGCCTACCAACCCGTGGGCCCCAACATCGCGCGCCTGCGGCAACTGACCGAGAAGTTTGCGCGCACACGCTTTGCCGCCCTGTGCGACGACGACGGTGCCGGCGTGGCCATGGCGGCGGCGTTTGCCGATGCGCCACATCCACTGGCCGTATATCTGGACATCGACTGCGGACACGCCCGGACGGGGATCGTCCCCGGAGCGGGTGCGGCCGAGTGTTACGCGCGCTTGAGCACCTTGCGCGGAATCACCATGGCCGGGTTGCACGTGTACGACGGCCACCTGCATGACAGCGATCCTTCGCTGCGCCGCAAAAACTGGGAGGCGGCGTTTGCCCCCGTGGATGCCCTGCGTCGCCAGTTGGGAATGCCGCCCATGGTGGCGGGTGGCTCGCCCACCTTTCCATTGCACGCGGCTTGCACCGACCGCGAGTGCAGCCCGGGCACGACCGTGCTCTGGGACTTTGGCTACGGCGACAAACTTGCCGATGTACCCTGCCAGCACGCGGCGCTGCTCTTGACGCGCGTCATCAGCCGTCCCGGCCGCAACCGTCTGTGTCTGGATCTAGGCTACAAGGCCGTGTCGGCTGACAAGGCGCCGCCGCGCGCGCGCCTCTTGGAGTTGCCCGACGCCGTGCACGTCGTTCACAACGAGGAGCATCTGGTGGTCGAGACGCCGCGGGCGGCCGAGTTCGCCGTGGGCGCCTGCCTCTACGCGCTGCCGGCGCACATCTGCCCCACCGTCTCGCTGCACGACGAAGCCGTCGTGGTGCGCGAGGGGAGGGCGGCCGAACGGTGGGCCGTGACGGCGCGCCGCCGGCAACTAACGGTTTGACGGCGGCGGGTGCGCAGGGACACCCTTGACATCGTGAACAAGGGACTTGCCCACACCCTGAGCCTGTGCACGCCTTCCAGCCGCCGCGAGTGGCTGCGGCTGGGTGGATTGACCTGCCTGGGTCTCTCCGTCGGCGACATGGCGGGTGCTGCGCCGCGGGCATCATCGCCCGACTCCTCCTTCGGTGCTGCCAAGTCGTGCATCCTGATTTTTCTTGGGGGTGGCCCGCCGCAGCACGAGACCTTCGATCCCAAGCCCGAGGCGCCCCGCGAGGTGCGCGGTGTGTTCAAGGCCATCGGCACCCCTGTGCCGGGGATGCAATTCTGCGAGCTCTTGCCGCGCACAGCCCTCATGGCGGGGGAGATCACGGTCATCCGCTCGATGCACACCGACATCAACGTCCATTCTTCCAGCGGCTACTGGATGTTGACGGGGCGCGAACACCCCACCAAGGCGGAGGTGACGGCCAGCCCCGACGACTGGCCCAGCATTGCCGCCGTGGTGGGCAGGCTCAAGCCCTCGAAGCGCACGGCATTTTCCTCCGTCATCCTTCCTGAGGTCATCCGCAACGATGGTGCGCCCCTGCCTTGGCCGGGACAGACCGGCGGGTTCATGGGAACAACCTGGCACCCGCAGCTTTTCCAATGCGATCCCTCCGAGCGGGATTTCCGCGTGGAGGGACTGCACGCGCCCGAGGGGTTGGACGAGCGGCGCGTGCGGGTGCGCGGCCGGCTGCGCGAAGCGCTCGACGCTCACTTTCTGGCCACCCAGCGCGACGACCAGATGGCGGGCTTGAGCCAGTTGCAACAGGCGGCCTTTGACGCTGTGCGCGAAAGCGCCATCCAAGCGGCGCTGAAACTGGAGCGCGAACCCATTGCGCTGCGCGAGCACTACGGCGCCACCAAATTTGGCCAGAGCCTCCTGCTGGCCCGGCGGATGGTGGAGAGCGGCGTGCGGCTGGTGCAGGTCAACTGGCCGCGCGAGCCCAACGACATGGCCACAGGCAATCCGATGTGGGACACGCACCACCACAACGCCGACCGGCTGCGCGACCACCTGTGTCCGCCCTTCGATCGGGGATTTGCGGCGCTGCTCGCCGACCTTCGCAGCCGGGGGATGCTGCAAGAAACACTGGTGGTGGTGATGGGCGAGTTTGGCCGCACTCCCGCCGTGAACGCCCGTGGCGGACGCGACCACTGGGGGCCGTGCTTTTCTGTGGCATTGGCGGGCGGTGGTGTACCCGGAGGGCAGGTGGTGGGTGCCAGCGACGCGCACGGGGCCTATCCCAAGGAGCGGTTGCTGCGTCCGCCCGATCTGGCCGCCAGCATTTTCCATCTACTGGGAATCGCGCCGCGAGGGGAATTCACCGACCGGAATGGGCGGCCGCGCCCGCTCATTGAAGGTGGTCAGCCCATCCGCGAGCTGGTGGGTTGATAAAAAAAGAAAGCCGCCCGGAGGCGGCTTTCGTGAGTTTCGATTGGTTGTTGCCCTACGGATTGGGCGGACCACCAGGCTGGCCCGATCCGGGAGCGCCTCCCGGAGGACGGCCACCCTTGTTGTCGTCGGGGCCCGGCGGCTTCTCACCGGGCTTCAAGCCGGGGAAAGCGTTGGTGGGATTGTCCTTCGCCTTCAATTCAGCGTCGGTGGGCTGCTTATCCGGCGGGCCGTCATTCTGCGCGTCGTTGCAGGCGATGAAGGAAAACGCCAGCATGCCCACGCAAGCCGAGGTCGTCGCCAATTTAGTTAGGGTTTTCATCGTTAATTGGATGGGTTAACAGGGTGTGACGGGAGAAAAATTAGGGCTCCTTGTCCTTCTTCTTCTCTGCGGGAGCAGCACCGCCCTTGTCGTCGGGCTTCTTGTCGCCGCAGCCCACCAAGGCAACCGACAGTGCAGCCAGGAACAGGCCACTGCCAATCTTCACGAGGATGTTTTTCATTGGTTTGTTGGATTGCATTTTTGGTTGGATAACCGGGGGCGAATCTCTGTGAGTTCCCCCGGGTTGTCAAAGTAAATAATTGCAACCGCTTAGCCGCAGCAAGGCGAGGGGTGGCCGCCTCCAAATCACGCTTGCGCGCGGCGTCGGCCAGCGTGAATCTCACCCCCATGAACCGACGACTGTTTCTTGTTTCCATTTTTTGGGTGGTGACGGCCACTTTGTTGGCGGCTGCCCGTCCTGAGAAGGAGTTTCCCTTGTGGGATGGCTACGTGCCGGGCAGCAAGGGCGACTCGGCCAAAGACATTCCCACGCTGACCCCGCATTGGCCCGGTGCAAAAGTTCAGTCGGGGGCGGTCATGGTCATCTGCCCCGGGGGCGGCTACGGCGGTTTGGCGGCGCATGAGGGGCCGGATTACGCGCGGTTCCTCGCCAGCCACGGCATCGCGGGCTTTGTGCTCAAGTATCGGCTGGGATCGGCGGGCTATCGCCATCCGGTGATGTGGGAGGATGTCTCGCGCGCCATCCGCATGGTGCGCACCCACGCGAAGGAGTGGGGGCTGGATCCCGACCGCATTGGTGTGATGGGTTCCTCGGCTGGCGGGCATCTGGCGTCAACCATCCTGGTGCATTTCGATGCGGGCAAAGCCGACGCCAAGGACGTGGTGGATCGCGCCAGTTCGCGCCCCGATCTGGGCGTGTTGTGTTACCCGGTGATCTCGATGGGGGACATCACCCACACGGGTTCGCGCAACAACCTGCTCGGGGCCACCCCGACGCCGGAACTCATCAAGCTGCTCTCCAACGAACTGCAGGTGCGCAAGGACACGCCGCCCACGTTTCTGTGGCACACCGTGCAGGACTCGGCCGTGAAGGTGGAGAACAGCCTCGCCTTCGCGGGCGCGCTCCGCAGGCAGGGTGTGCCCTTCGCGCTGCACATCTACGAGAATGGACCGCATGGCATCGGTCTGGGCAGCCGTCAATTTGACCCCGCCCAGTTTCACCCGTGGACTCGCGACTTGGTCTTCTGGCTCAAGGAGCGTAAGTTTACTCACACTCCGTGACCCCTGCCGGAGCCTTCGCACTGGGCAGCGTGGTGCTGTCGGCGTTGCTGGTCGGCTGCGAGCCACCAGCTGCGCCCACCCCGCCGCAGGCGGCGATTGAGTTTGACCACGGCCATCCGCTGCTGCGCGATTTCCTTGGCCGGCATGTTCGCAAGGGCCTCGTGGACTACCCGTGCTTCAAGGACGGCGACCCTGATCTGGATCAGTATCTGGCGCTGGCAGGCCGGGTGCCACGGTCGCAATTCGACGGCTGGTCTGCGCCCCAGCGCCTTGCCTTCCTGTTAAACACCTACAACGCGTCGATGCTCCGGCTGGTGGCGCGGCACTACCCTCTGGACAACGTCCGGGCCATTGGCGGCGTGCGGTCGGTCTGGAAGATGTCGGTGGTGGAGTTGTTTGGCCGCTGGCATTCGCTTGATGACCTGGAGCACGGCATGATCCGGCGGCAGTTCAAGACACCGCAGATTCACTTCGCGCTCGTCTGCGGCGCGCGTAGCTGCCCGCCCTTGCGCGACGAGCCGTACACGGCAACCAATCTGGAAGCGCAGTTTGCCGAACAGGCGCGCGCATTCCTGGCCGATCCCGTCAAGAACCGTGTCGACTGGGATCGCAAGGTCGTGCACCTCTCGCCCCTCTTTCGATGGTATGCCGAAGACTTCGGCAAGTCGGAAGAGGAGCTGCTGCGCTTCATCGCATCCAGCTATTCGGCCGCGGAGGCCGAGGCACTGCGAGGTGGAGGATTTACCATTCGATACAACGAATATGACTGGTCGCCCAATGCCGTTCCTCCTGAGAAATGACTTGCCACGCCGGCCGCTTGGCGGCGTAATTCCGCCCCCGGTTGCGCACCCTTAGCTCAATTGGATAGAGCGTCTGACTACGGATCAGAAGGTTTTAGGTTCAACTCCTAAAGGGTGCGCCAGCATCCTTTTTAATTCGCTCATGACGACAAGGGTTCCCCCAAAGTCGCTGCCGCCGCTGGCCGGCCTGTGCAGCCTGAACGAAGCGATGAAGCCGGGCCTTTCAGTGGCAGGGTGCGTTTCCAGGCTTAAACACCTTCACTACGCCTTCCGCCGCCTGCACGACACCTTCATCCATCGCATCACTTCCGAGCCCCTCTACGAGCTCAAGATGGGCTTTAGCCACCATGCCTACCTCTGCGCCGAACACGCCTCGGCGCTGCGCCTGCGCGTGGGCGAAATGCGCGAGCCCCCGCTGGGCTTGGAGGAAGTGCCGCACGCGGCGCTGCAGGTGTTCTTCGACGAAATTCTGGCAGCACCCGGCACGCAGGAACTACTGCTGGGGATTTACGAGGTGGCACTGCCCGCGCTGGAGGAGGCGCTGGAACGCCACAGGGAGCTGACCAATCCCCTTGCCGACCAGCCGACCCTGCGGCTTGCCAAGTTCGCACTTCTGGAACTGGACGAGATGTGCACCTACGGCGCGCAGGCGATTGGCAGCGTGGTGAGCACCGCGGACCGCGAGGGCGCTTCGTCGTGGCTGGCGCTGTTGGACGACTGCCTTGCCGGCGCGGGCGGCATCGATGGCGCAGGCGCCGCCGCTGGAGGGGAGATCGTGCGGCGGTATTCCGCCCAGCCGCATGTGTACAACCCCACACCGCGCCGGGATGCGCGCTTTCCTGATCCTTACAACATGGGCGTCAACGCCGAGGTGTTCCTCTACGACCCCGCCATGCCGCCCCAGCCCAAGGCGCTCATGATGTTTTACAAGCGCCTGCGCGAAATTGACGTGCCGGAAATGATGGCCAGCATCCTCGCCCAAACCCCGGGCAAGCCCTGGGCCTACCATCGCGACATGACGCGCCAGCTCTGGGATGAGGCGCGGCACGCCATGATGGGCGAGGTGGGGTTCGTGCAACTGGGCATCGACTGGCCGCAAGAGGTGAGGGTCAACTTCACTTGGTCGCTCGCACTCAACACCCAGCTTTCCCCGCGGGAACGTCACGGCGTCCTCTACTACATCGAGCAGGGGTTGATGCCCAAGACCGGCAAGCGCTTCGAGTGGGAGGTGGCTCAGGCGTCGGGCAACCCGCTCTCGGCGCTGTTTCAGGACTACGACTGGGCCGACGAAGTGCTGCACGCGCGCATCGGCCGCGACTGGTATCTCAGCGAATTCGACAGCCCAAAGGAGGCGGTGGAATTTGGCGACGCGGCTTGGTCGCGCGTGTTGATGGGCTGGGCCCGGTGGCGCGACCAAGGGCTGACGCAGCACTGCAACTGGTGGCCGGGACTCTATCGCGCCGCGTGCAAAAAGTGGGGCATCGAGCCCGATCCGGCCGTGCTTTCCTTTGACACCAGCTACGAGCAGGTGCGAGCCGACCTCAAGGTGTTGTCCGCGTCGGGCTAGGCCGCGCGGCGACATGCCACGGCGGCCGCGTGTCCCGCCCACACCGCCACCAGACACAGCAAGAGCGAGAGTCCGACATTGGCGGCAGCTCGTGCCGTCTGTCCCTGTTGCAGCAAACCCAGTGTCTGCAGGCTAAACGCCGAGAAGGTGGTGAACCCGCCGCAGAATCCGGTGATGAGCAGAAGGCGCGGCAGTGACTCGGGCCGCGTGTCGGAAAGGAGCCAGCCGGCGAGCACGCCGGCTGCGAAGGATCCAACGACGTTGACGGCCAGTGTGCCTGCGGGGAACTCAGTGCCGAAGCGCCGGGTGAACCATTCGATCAAACCATGCCGTGCGACGCTGCCCAAAGCGCCGCCCAAGGCAACCCAGAGCCAGGGCATCGTTAGTTGGACTGGTTGGCGGCCGCTTCCTTGGCCTTGGAGAGAAGCCGGATGTAGTCGCTGAGCACCCGCAGCGATTCACGCATGCCCGCATCCATGGCTTCCTCAGGCTGGGGCAGGGGAAGGTCGGGGTTTTCGGGCGCCGTCGGCGGGGTGGGCTTCTTGAGTTCGGCCTTTTTGAGCGGACCGGCGTTGCGCGCGCTTTCCAAGTCCAGTTCATAAAGAACCTCCGCGGCTGCGGGGCGCGCTGCGCGCTCGCGGATTCGCGCGTCGTTGCGCGCCTTCTGGTCGGCTTGGTCCTTGCGCCGCTGGGCCTCGTTGACCGAGACAGTCTTGTCGGCGTTCTGCTGCTTCACCCGCTCGATGTCCTCCTGGATGTACTGGAAGTCGCGGTCGGTCTTGAGGCGTTGGGCGGACGCCTCGCGCAGGCCATCCAAGTGCGCCTTCACGCGATCCTGCCCGGCATATTTGACGGCCGCGATGGGCTTGACCTTGAGCGCGCGGGGCAGGCTGGCCTCGCCGATTTCCAGATGATCAAAGATGGAGGGCAGCACGATGTCGGAATAAACGCCGTCATGCTGGGTGGTGGTGCCCGCCACGCGGTAGAAAGTGGACACGGTGAGTTTAAGCCGGCCGCCGTCCTTGCCTCCCGCCAGGAAGTTGCTGATGGGGATGAGCTGCTGAACGGTGCCCTTGCCGTGGGTGGTCTTGCCGCCGACGATGAGGGCGCGGCCGTAATCCTGGAGGGCCGCCGCCACGATCTCGCTGGCGGAGGCGCTGATGTGGCTGGTGGCGACGATGAGCGGGCCGTCGTAAGCCGTCGCCTCGTCACGGTCATTGAGCACCCGCGAGCTGCCATTGCTGTTGACCACCTGCACCACCGGGCCATTGGAGATGAAGAGACCCGCCATGTTCACCGCTTCGGGCAGGATGCCCCCGCCGTTGTGGCGCAAGTCCAGCACCATGCCGGCGACGCCCTCCTTCTTCAGCCGGTCCACGATGGTTTTCACGTCGCGCACGCAGCCTTCATAAAACCCCGGCAGCGTCACGACACCCAGCTTCTCCACCTTGCCCGCCTTGTCCTTGGTTTCAATGAGGTATCCCTTGGCCAGCTGGTCGGCCAGTTTCACCTCCTCGCGGGTGATGGAGATCACCTTGCGATCGGTGCTGCCGACGGGAACGATGGTGAGCTTGACCACCGTGCCCTTCTCGCCGCGGATCATCTGCACCACCTTGTTGAGCTTCATGTCGGTGACCTCGACGGGCTCCTTGTCGCTGACATTCTGCACGGCGACGATGCTGTCGTTGGGCTGCAAGAGCTTGCTCAGTGCCGCCGGCCCGCCGGGCATGAGGCTGACAATCTTGGTCACGCCCTCGTCGCTGCGCAGCACCGCGCCGATGCCGCTCAAGGACATCTTGATGCTGCCAATGTCGAAGTTCTCCGCCTCGATGGGGCTCATGTAGTCGGTGTGCGGATCGTAGGCGCGTCCCATGGCACTCAGGTAGGTCTCGAGAATTTCGCCCGGCTCGTACTCGCGCATGGTTTTAAGCTGGCGCTCATAGCGCTTCTGCACGGTCTCGCGCGAGGCCTTGTCGGTCTGCGCGTTGATCTTGTCGGCGGGTTTGTTGAGACGGTCATTGACCAGCTCCAGCTTGACGCGGGCGCGCCAGAGCTGCGTGGCCTCGTCCTCGTCCTTGGGCCAAGGCGCTTTGGTGCGGTTGGGCATCACGCGGCCCGCCTGCTTGAAGTCGTAAACCTCGTTCTCCTTGAGCAGTTTTTTCACCAGGTCAACCCGCTGCGAAAGCCGCTCAAGGTATTTCTTAAAAATGGCGTGGGCCGGGTTGATGTCGCCATCCGCCAGAAGGTCGTCGAGCTTGGTGCCGTACTCTGCATGGAACGCCTTCACATCGGCCTGCGAAAAGATCATGTGGTTGAAGTCCAGGGTGTCCAGGTAGTTCCCCAGAAAAATGCCCGAGAGCTCGTCATTGAGCGGCGTTTGGCGGAAGTGAACCTGGCCGGTGAGATGGCTGACGGCCTTGGCGATCCTGCCGGCCTGTTCCGGAGTCAAATCGGCTGCCGTGAGTGTCGCACCCAATGCCAGGGAGAGGCTGCAAAGGAAGGTTGTTTTCATTCCCGCAGGAAACGTGCGCGCATTTTAGGGGGCTTGCAACCAATATCCCTCCACAGGGTTTTTTGCTTTTCGCAAGCGCCCTGGGTCATTAACGTCTCCCCACAATCCACCGTTCATGAGGCACCAATTATTCCCACCCATGGCGGCAGCCGTTGTCGGCTGCCTGATTCTGACTTTCCAACCCGGATGCGAATCGCTCCCGGGCGCCGGCGACGAGCAGGGGTTCGTCAGCCTGTTCGACGGGCGCACGCTCAAGGGCTGGACGCAGCTGGGCGGCACCGGCTACGCCGTCACCAATGTGGTGGAGCAGGGCGCCACCAATGCGGTGATCCGCTGCATCAAAGGTGCGGGGGGCAATCTGCTTTCCAATGAGGCGTACCAGGATTTCATTCTGCGATTTGAGTTCCGCCTGGAGGCGGGATCCAACAACGGGCTGGGGATCCGCTGCCCCAGCACGGCCACCAACCTGCACCAACTCGGGATTGAGCTGCAGATTCTGGACGATAGCGCGCCCAAGTACGCGACCCTCAAGCCGTATCAATTCCACGGCTCGCTCTACGGCGTGGCGCCGGCGGAGCGCGGCGCGCTCAAGCCCGTGGGCCATTGGAACACACAGGAGGTGAGCGTTCGCGGCCGGCAAGTCACCGTGGTGCTCAACGGCACGAGAATCCTCCACACCAACATCAACGCCATCACCGACGCGGCCACGCTGCGCGCGCACCCAGGGTTGCTGCGGGAGAGCGGGCACATTGGGTTTCTGGGCCATGGCGACCCGGTGGACTTTCGCCACATCCGCATCCGCGAGCTCCCCCGGCCCATCCTCAACAATTCCGCACCCGACGGGTTCCAGCCGTTGTTTAACGGCAAGGATTTGACCGGATGGAAGGGCCTCATGGCTGCGCCCAATGACAATCCCGTCAAGCGCGCCCAGCTTGCGCCCGCGCAGCGGCAGCAGGCGCAGGCCAAGGCCGACGTCCGGATGCGCGAGCATTGGGCGGCGAAGGATGGCGCGCTGGAGTTTGACGGCAAGGGCGACAGCCTGGCCACGGCCGATGACTATCGGGACTTTGAAATGCTGGTGGACTGGAAAATTCTCGAAGCGGGCGACAGTGGCATTTATCTGCGGGGCACTCCGCAGGTGCAGATCTGGGATCCTCGCAGCGGCAATGACGGTGCCAAAGTGGGGTCAGGCGGCCTCTACAACAACCAGAAGGGGCCGAGCAAACCGCTGGTGGTGGCCGACCAGGCCGGCTGGAACCAGTTCCGCATCCTCATGGTGGGCGATCGCGTGCACGTGTTCCTCAACGGCCGACTGGTGGTGCGCGATGTCGCGCTGGAAAACTACTGGGACCGCGCGCTGCCCCTGTTTGAGTCGGGCCAGATCGAGCTGCAAAACCACGGCAACAAACTCTGGTTTCGCAATCTGTACATCCGCGAAATCCGCACGACCGCGGCCCCTTGACCGGCATTGCAAGGGGGAGCCCTTGTCTTGGAGGGATGGACCTCGCGGACTTCGCAGGGCTTGTCAGTGCAAATGGGGGCCGGTAGAGTTGTCCTGCACTCCAATCATCCCCTATGAAATCCAACCTCACGCGCCGCCGCTTCCTGGGAACGACCACACTGGCTTGCGCCGCTGTCTTTCACATTCGCACCGCCACGGGCCAGGGGGCGAATGACAAGTTAAACGTCGCCGTGGTGGGTGTCGACGGACGCGGCGCGGGCAATCTGGCGGGGGTGGCTGGCGAAAACGTCGTGGCGTTGTGTGACGTGGATGCCGCCAGACTTGCTGCTGCGGCCAAGAAATTTCCCAAGGCGAAGACTTATCGGGATTACCGCCTCATGCTCGAACAGAAGGGCATCGACGCGGTGGTGTGCAGCACGCCCGATTTCACCCACGCCGTGATTGGCGTGGCGGCCATGAAGAGCGGCCGGCACCTCTATTCTGAAAAGCCCATGGCGCATCGCGTTTCGGAGGTGCGCGCGCTGACCGAAACGGCCGCCCGGGAGAAGCGCGTGACCCAGCTGGGAACACAGATTCATGCCGGTATCAATTACCGTCGCGCGGCCGAGCTCATCATGTCGGGTGCCGTGGGAGATGTCGGCGAGGTACACGTTTGGGCGGGTGCCATGTACGGCAACATCGCGCTCTCGCCGGCCGACGCGCCCATCCCCAAGGATCTGGATTACGATTTGTGGCTGGGGCCGCTGCCTTACCGTCCCTTCCGAAAGGAATACGCGCCGTTTCACTGGCGGCATTTCTGGCAATTCGGAGGCGGCACGCTGGCAGACTTTTGGTGCCACTACTCGGACCTCGCGCATTGGGCGCTGGAGCTCTCGCACCCTCTCAGCGTCCACGCCCAAGGGGCCAAGCCTGCTGAAGAGCTCGTGACGGTCGCCATGCGCGTTCAATACGAATATCCCGCGCGCGGCAAGAAGCCCCCCGTGAAACTCACCTGGTATCAGGGCGGCGAAAAGCCCGCGCTGCTGACCGACGAGCAGAAGAAACAGTGGGGCAGCGGCGTGCTCTTTGTCGGGCAGAAGGGCAGGCTCTATGCCGACTACGGGCGCATCGTTCTCCTGCCCGAAGAGCAGTACAAAAACTTTGAGCGCCCCAAGCCGTTCATTCCCGATTCCATCGGGCATCACGCCGAATGGATCAAGGCGTGCAAGGAGGGCGGGCCGACCACCTGCCAGTTCAGCTACTCGGGTCCGCTCACCGAATGCGCGCTGCTCGGCATCGTTTCGCACCGCGTGGGCAACAAGAAACTGGAGTGGGATTGGAAAGCCATGAAGGCCACCAACTGCCCCGAGGCCGATGCCTTCATCCACCACGACTACCGCCCGGGTTGGAAGCTCTAGAGGGTGCGCTTGCCATGACCCTCGTGCTCACCTAGGATTGCTCCATGCTTCCCAACCTGAGGAACGCCCGCTTTGTTCTCATCGCTTCGGCACTGGTGAAACTTGCCGATCAGTTCAAACCCATCGAACCCCAACAGTAGGAGAATCCTTATGGTGGAAAATGAACTGGCGCGCCTCGTGGCCGCCGCAGTCACCGCGCTGGCGGTCTTGCTGCTGATTCTGGCATGGCTGGCCAACCGCTCCGGATCGACGGCGCAGCTCTGGGTGAGTTCAGCATTGGCCGGAGTGCTCTTGGGGGTCGCTGGAACGATGGTGACCATTAAACACAAAGGCTACTCGATCCTGAAAGTGGCCAACGAGGAACCCGCTGAAGCGAACAACGCCACGGCAGGTCCCGGAGGAGGCGGAGCAGGTGGCGGTGGAATGATGGGCATGATGATGGGAGGTCCCCCCTCCGGGAAGAGCGGCGGAGGCTTTGGCGGGGGCGGTGGTGGATTTGGTGGTGGCGGCGGACAGCCCAGCCCCAAGGCCCAACTCACCAGCCTTGTGCGCAAACTTGAAATCCTCACAGGCGATGTAGCCATCCAACTTTCGGCAGAACAGAAAACAAATCTGGGGAAGGAACTGGCGGACTTGGAAGCCGACAAGATGAGCGACGACGACGCCAAGAAGAAATTGGATGCCATCAATGCCCTGCTGGATGAACCCCAGCGCGCCAAACAGGAAGCCATCGGCCTTCCACGCCCGGTAGGACGCGCTGGCGGCGGAGGTGGCGGAGGTGGTTTTGGTGGCGGCGGAGGTGGAGGCGGCTTTGGAGGACCACCGCCTGATCCCACAGCCAATCCCTTTGCTGAGACCAACACGCTTAAGGCCCTCAAGTCGCTGCGAAGCCGGCTTTGAACAGCACCCCGCGGCAACGCGAGGAGGGGAGGCCCCATCGCTTGCATGCGGTGAATTTGTCCGGCTCGACAATCTGGGGCCGTCCTGAAAAGCTCATGCGAGGTGGGCGAGCTTTCCGAGTTGCGGTCAATCCTTCGCTCGTACGGGTCGTGCCTAGTGGCCTACTCCGGCGGGGTGGACTCCGTACTGCTTGCCAAGGTGGCGCATGACGAGCTTGGCGGGCGCATGCTCGCGGCAATCGCCGACTCTCCCAGCCTGCCACGCCTCGAATTAGCCGAGGCGCGAAGCGTGGCGGAGCGCTTCGGATTCCCATTGGAGATTCTTCGCACCGGCGAATTTGCCGATCCAGATTACGCCCAAAACCCACCCAATCGCTGCTATTTTTGCAAGCATGAGCTCTTTAGCCAGCTTGTGCCGCTGGCCCGCGAGCGGGGTCTTGCCGTCATTGCCTACGGTGAAAACGCCAGCGACTTGGGAGACCACCGGCCGGGCGCACTGGCGGCCACTCAATTTGCCGTCCGCGCGCCGCTGAAGGAGGCGGGATTTACCAAGGCGCAAATCCGGAGCTACTCCGCCCAATTGGGGCTGCCCACGGCCGACAAACCGCAGATGGCCTGTCTGGCCTCCCGTATTCCCTACGGCCAGACTGTCACGGCCGAAAAGACCGGGATGATCGAGCGCGCCGAGCAGGTTCTGCGTGGCATGGGTTTTTACGATGTGCGCGTGCGACATCACCAGGAGGGCCCGCGTGCGAGTGTCGAGGTGGGGGTGGATGAACTGCCCCGCCTGCGGGCGCAGGAAACATGGCCTGCCATCGAGGCGTCTTTGCGGGGGATTGGTTACGCCTTGGTGGATCGTGACGAGCTGGGATACCGGCGCGGCCACTGGAATGCCGGCCAGCCCCGCTGACAGCGCATGCCCGAATTTACCTACCGAGCGCGCCGACCGGGTGGCGAGATTGTTCAGGGCACTCTGGACGCCGCCGACCGTGCCAGCGCGCTGCGCCACATCGATCGTCTGAGGCTGGTGCCCGTGGCGGTGGAAGCGGCCGGCGGCAAGGCCAAGCCCAAGGCGGCGGCGGTGGCCCGCACGCTGCCGCAGGTTCGTCGCCGGCGCAAAGGGAAAAAGCCTGCTCTGCAGGATCTGGCGAACTTCTCGCGACAGCTGGCCAACCTGCTTAAATCGGGAATGCCGCTCAACACGGCGCTGGCCAGCATGTCGTCGCTGGAGATGAGCGGCGTGCCAGCCGACATTGTGCGGCAGCTCCAGCAGGAGGTGCTGGAAGGCAAGACCCTCTCCGCCGCCATGATGGCGCATCCTGACATTTTTTCTGAGATGTTCGTAAACATGGTCAGGGCCGGTGAACAGAGTGGGTCGCTGGTGGAGGTGCTGCGGCGGCTGGCCGACCATTTCGAGCGGTTTGCCGAGCTGCGCCACAAGGTCACCTCGGCGATGATCTATCCGCTCTTCGTGCTGGGCGTGGGCGTGCTGATGGTCTTCTTCTTCATGTTTTACATGATGCCCAAGTTCGAGGAGATTTTTGAGGGCATGTCCGGGCCCGGTGGCCGCGCGGTCGAATGGCCTTTCGCCACCAAGATCGTCATGGATATCAGCAAGACGCTCGCCAATCCCTGGGTGCTGGGGGCACTGGCCATCGTCAGCATCGTCATTTTCGTGCTGGTGCGCCGGTATTTGGCCACCCATGACGGACGCCGCGGATTCGACGCATGGCTGCTGCGCGCGCCGGTGTTAAAGCGCATCATCCGCCCCAATCTCTTCGGGCAGTTCGCCCGCACTCTGGGCGCGCTCCTACAGAATGGCGTGCCGGTGCTGACGGCGCTGCGAATCACCGAGCAGGTGATGCCCAATCTGGTGCTCAAAGAGGCCGTCGCCGCCACGCGCGAGGCCGTGTCTGACGGCAAGACCATCGCGCAGCCTCTGGCGCGCAGCGGTGTGTTCCCGCAGCTGATGATCGACATGATCCAGATCGGCGAGCAGACCGGCAATGTGCCTGAATCGCTGCAAAACGTGGCCGACACCTACGAGAGCGAACTGGCCGTGTCGCTGCGTGTCATGACGACACTCATCGAGCCCGTGCTCATCGTGTTCATCGCGCTCTTCGTGGGCTTCCTGCTCTTTTCGGTGCTCTCAGCCATGTTTAAGATCACCTCCAGCATCGGGCGTTGAGCCATGCACGCCCTGCGCCCCAACTTTCGCCGCGGCTTCACGATCTTGGAGATCATGATTGTGATCAGCATCATGGCCGTGGTGATGGCCGTGGCGGTGCCAGCGATCATCCGCTCGTCGCGCAAGCAGCCGCTGGCCGCGGCGCTCGACACTGTCAGTGGTCTTTGTGCGCGGGCGCGCGCCGAGTCGATCCTTAAACGCCAGCGCCGGCAACTTCAGTTCGAATTGATGGGACGGCCGCGCCAAGTGGTGCTGCTGGGCCCGAGTGCCGGGCAATCCCAGGCTGGGGCTGGCGTTCCCTTGACGGTGTCGGCCGCGCCGGTGGAACTGGCGCGGGCCATCCTTCCGGACTTTGTGGAGATCAGCCCGGCCGACTCTTTTGCCACGACGTTCCGGCCCGACGGCACGTGCGATGGCTTCAAGCTTGAGTTTCGTGGCGATGGCCACAGTTACACGATGGAACTGGAGCCGGCGACCAGCCTGGCGCTCATCAAGGAGAATTTCTGATGCGACAGACACACTCGTTTACACTGCTGGAAGTCGTGGTGGCGGTGGCGATTTTTTTCACCGCCATCTTTGCCGTGCTGCAACTGGTTTCCCAAAACATGAGCCTGGCGCGCGCCTTGCAGCGCAAGCGGCCCGACATGGGTGCCCTTGCGGGACGATCGTTGATGGACACCAACTGGAGCGTGCTGGGCCGGGAGGCGCCGGAAGACTCCGACTTTGAAGGCAATCCCGGCGGCAGCGCCGGCTCGCTGTTCCGGCGCAGCCGGTGGGAGCGCAATGCGGTGCTTGTGGCGCCGACCATTTCCCAGACCAACGGGTTGTACCGGGTGGATTTGTGGCTTACGGAAAACCTCGCCAATCGCGAGGTGCCCACGCAGATGAGCATCCTGCTTTACCGTCCGTCCGGATTGGAATCACCGCCATGAGCTCCCCGACCAAAACCCGCCCGTGCCGCGGTGCCGGGGCGTTCACCCTCGTCGAAGTGATGGTGGCCATCAGCGTGCTGGCGATGGCCATGAGCGCCATCTACTACACGTGGACAGCCATCCTGCGTGCCACGCGTTCGGGCGCGGAAGTGGCAGCCCACGTTCAGCGCGAGCGCGTCGCGCTGCGCACCATCGAGGAGGCGCTCACCTGCTCGGTCATCTATCATCACGTCAATGGCCAGCAGGCGCAGGCGGCCGCGACCAACCTCTATTCCTTCCTCTGGCAGAGCGTGGACGCCAACCACCACGAGGTCAGCTTCGTGGCGCGGCTGCCGCATGATTTTCTTGGAAACGCGCTCTTTCCAAACCAGCCGTTGCGGCGCGTCACCTTCGCCATCGAGAAGAACGCCGAGGGGCGCGAGGATCTCATTCTCCGCCAGCAACCGCTCAATGCGCTTAGCGAAGCGGCCATGGGGGTGGACTTGCTGGCGGCTCGCACGGTGCTGGCGCAGAACGTCGAGATCTTCCAGTTCTTCTTCTGGAGCACCATCGTCAACGACTGGGTGGACTACTGGGACACGCCGGAGGATCTGCCCGAACGAGTGCGCGTGATGCTCGCACTGCGGGACCGGCAGGGGCGTGAGGCCATGGCCGAGGCCCTGAGCGTCCGCGAGTTTTCCATCCGCGCCGAGGTGATTACCAAGGACATGCTGGCACCCGACGTGCCGGCTGCCACCGTGGCTGGTGGCGGCAAGGGTGGCCGATTCAACCCCGGCAACATGCCGCCACAACTCATCGCCCGCTTTGACAGTGACGGCGATGGCAAGTTGGATCCCGCCGAAATGGCGCGTCTGCAGGCCGCCATGGAGAACTTCAAGGGGCGAGGCGGTGGTGGCGGCGGCGTGGTGGACATCGGCCCGCCTGGAAAGGGAGGATTCGACAAGGGCGGAATGGACAGGGGGCCCGGTGGGGGAGGCGGATTTGGTGGCGGGGGCTTCGGGGGTGGAGGCTTTGGAGGAGGCGGCGCGGGTGGCGGGGGCAAGCGAAGGTAGTCCAACATGCGACCGGGTAAACACAAACACCCCCTCCATCGGCCGTGGAGCCGGCGCCGGCAGGGCGTGGCGTTTGTGATGGTGCTCCTCGTGATTCTGGTGCTGGCGACCCTGGCCGGCGGCTTCGCCTCCAACATGCGCATCGAAGCGGCGCTGGCTCGCAACACCTCCAACGAGCGCCGTCTGGAATGGCTTTGCAGATCGGGGGTGGAAATGGCGCGCTATCTGGTGGGACAACAGGCGGCCATCCCGCAGCAACCCTTCACGGCGCTCAATCAGAAATGGGCGACCAACTCCGGCAGCACCAACACCATCCTGGCCAACCTGAACACGGCGGACGTGGGGCTGGCCGAAGGCACGGCGCTGGGCCTGCTGCAAAATGGCGACGAGGAGTGGCTGCAGTTTCTCAATCAGTCGAAGGTGAAAATCGAGATTGTGGACTTGGAACGCAAACTGAACATCAACTGGGTGGCGCAGGGACACTACGGCGGCCGAGGCGGGTTCTACCCGTTTGAACGGGCCATGCGCGATGACATGCTGGCCGTGCCCAATACGGCGTGGAGCGTGATTACCGACTCCATCGCCGACTGGGTGGATCCCAACACCGACGCCCGCCTCAATGGCGCCGAGGGGACTTTTTACCGGAGCTTCGGCTACGACTCCAAGAACACGCTGATTGATGACTTGTCCGAGTTGCTGCTCATCCGTGGCATTCGTGATGAACGCGAATGGCTGGTCACCGGGCGCATCCCCGAGGAGCTTCCCCAGGTGGAGCGGCCGCGGTTTTTCCTCACGGATTTGTTCACTCCCATCTCGGCGGGCCGGGTCAACATCAACACCGCTCCGCGGGAAGTGCTGGTCCTCATTGACGCGGCCTTTGAGGATTCGGCTGATGCCATCATCCGCGCGCGCAATGGCCCCGATGGCATCCCGGGCACCGACGATGACAGGCCCTTCCAGCAAGTGGCGGAACTGGGCGACCCGCTCATCGGCTTCTCTCCGCAGGGAGTGGGGCTCCTGCAACGATTTCTCTCCGTCCAAAGCGTCACCTTCGAGGTCACGGTCACAGCCACCGTCAACAACCAGGTGAAGTCCCTCGTGGCGGTCATCCGCAGGCTGAGCGACCGCGATGTCAAAGTGTTGTATTCTTTCTGGAAGGAGACCGGGGAATGAGTCGGGGCAGCAGGACGGATCCGGGTCTCTACTTCATCACAGGAACCGACACAGCGGTCGGCAAGTCCACACTGACAGGGTTGCTGCTCGCATACCTGCGGGCACGGGGCGTGCGTGCGCTGGCGATGAAACCGGTCTGCTCCGGGGGGCGCGGGGACGGCCGCCTGCTTCACCGATTGCAATCGGCCGATGTGACGCTCGATGAGGTCAATCCATTCTGGTTCCGCGCACCACTGGCACCGGCACTGGCTGCACGTCAAGAGGGACGGGCCGTTTCGCTCCAAGCCGTCCTGAAGGGTGTTAAACGCCTGCGCAGGCGGTGTGATGTCCTTCTGGTGGAGGGGGCCGGGGGACTGCTCTCACCACTGGGTGTTAAATTCTCGTCCATGGACCTCATCAAAGAATTGCGCTGCCGCGTCATCCTCGTTGCTCCAAACAAACTGGGGACGATCAACTCGGTCCTGCTGCATGTGGGCCGTCTCGGTGCCGATGGAGTGGTGCCTGAGGTTGTCTTGACGCATCGCTTGGGGCTGCATTCGTCCGCCCAGTGCAGGAAGCTAAACCTGCAGTTTCTCTCTGATAATGTGGGGAAAACTCGGTTGTTTTCGCTTGGCTTGCCGGCGTTCGCCCAGGCGCGCCACTTCGCGATTGTGGCGGGCAAAAAAAAGGTTAAGAAAACTCTTGCGTCCATTCTCGGGCTCAACTAAAACGTCCCCGCTTTGAGCCATTAGGGTCTGCCGACCCGTGTTGGCGGCCCAGCCGGAAGCCGGTGGGGTTTTCGGTAATTGAAACCGAAATTGAGTGCCGATTCCTACAAAGGAATAGGCTGCTTTTTTTGTTTTCGCCGACACTGGTTGGCGATGGTGGCTCGGAAGTTCTTTGAAATTTGATTGGTGCGATTGTGAAGAGCCCCCATTCATACCTCAGTTAGTGGGGCGTGATTTGGGATGTTGAGTGTAAAGTACTTAAGTCGACAATTGTCGACGCGAGTCAAACTAACGTTTTTTACGGAGAGTTTGATTCTGGCTCAGAACGAACGCTGGCGGCGTGGATAAGACATGCAAGTCGAGCGAAAACAGGCGGGTAGCAATACAAGCTTGTTTTAGCGGCGAACGGGTGAGTAACACGTGGGAATCTGCCCAAAAGTTCGGGATAGCTTGGGGAAACCCAGGATAATACCGGATGTGGTTGTAAGACTAAAGCAGCAATGCGCTTTTGGATGAGCCCGCGGCCCATCAGCTAGTTGGTAGGGTAATGGCCTAC
>SYLI01000023.1 GCA_005809105.1 Verrucomicrobiales bacterium
AGCGCTTCGCGCACACTGATGTAGGCATCCTCCAATTCCACATACTTGCCCACCACCGCCACGCGCACGCCCGGTTTGCTGCGGCGCATATGTTGAATCATGGTTTGCCACTTGGCCCAGTCCGGTGCATGCGCACCTTCCGCTAATGCCAGCCGCTCCACCAGCAATCTGCCCAGGCCCTGCTCATCGAGCTGCAGCGGCACCTCGTAAAGCGAAGTGGCGGTGGGGAGCGGGAACACCGCCGCTGTGGGCACATCGCAAAACAGCGCAATCTTGTCGCACAGCTCCTCGCTAATCGGATGATCAGCGCGCGCCACAATCACATCCGGTGTAATGCCAATGGAGCGCAGCTCGCGCGCCGAATGCTGCGTGGGCTATCTGCGAGTCGCTGGGGCTGGACGAGCGCGAGGTCTTCAACATGTATCACGAGGTCAACTCCATCCGCGACAAGGACCAATTCGAGATGGCGCTGACGGCGGACATGCTGCAGCCGGAGTTCAGCACGGACACGGCGTCGGGGGTGCAGAAATTCCTCAAAAACCTCGTGGGCTTCTACGTGATCATGGAGGGCATCTTCTTCTACTCGGGCTTCGTGATGATCCTGTCGTTCCAGCGGCAGAACCGCATGACGGGCATCGCCGAGCAGTTCCAGTACATCATGCGCGACGAGTCGGTGCACCTCAACTTCGGGCTGGATCTCATCAACGGCATCAAGTCGGAGAACCGCGAGGTGTGGACGCCGGAATTCCAGGCGGAGATCCTGCAGATGGTCGAGCAGGCGGTGGAGCTGGAGATTGCCTACGCGCAGGATTGCCTGCCTCGCGGCATCCTGGGCCTCAATGCCGGGCTGTTCCGCGAATACGTGCAGCACATCGCCGACCGGCGGCTCGAGCGCGTCGGGCTTAAGGCGCGGTTTGGATCGCGCAATCCGTTCCCGTGGATGAGCGAGACGATCGATCTGGGCAAGGAAAAGAACTTCTTTGAGTCACGCGTGACCGAATATCAGGGGGGCGCGCCTTTGAGCTGGTAGGTGGAGAACTGCGGCGGCGGCCACGGGGGGCCGCCGCCGCCCCAGCCCAAAGGCCAATTTCGCGATTTTGGTTTCCTTCCCAAATGGGTGTCCATTCCGACCAGTGGATCCGGCGCATGGCGCAGGAGCACGGCATGATTGAGCCGTTTGCCGAGGGGCAGGTGCGCCTCGCCGCCGACGGAGGCCGCGCCATCAGTTACGGCGTTTCCAGCTACGGCTACGATCTGCGCGTGTCCGACGAGTTCAAAGTCTTCACCAATGTCTTTAGCTCGGTGGTGGACCCCAAGCACTTCGACGAGCGATCCTTCGTGGACATGCAGACCGAGGTCTGCGTCATCCCCCCCAACTCGTTTGCCCTCTCGCGCAGCGTGGAGTATTTCCGCATCCCGCGCAACGTGCTCACGGTCTGCCTTGGAAAGAGCACCTACGCCCGTTGCGGCATCATCGTCAATGTCACCCCCTTCGAGCCCGAATGGGAGGGCCACGTGACGCTGGAGATTTCCAACACGACGCCGTTGCCCGCCAAGATCTACGCCCACGAGGGGCTGGCGCAGGTGATCTTCTTTGACGCGGTGGAGACCTGCGAGGTGTCCTACGCCGACCGCGCCGGCAAGTACATGAACCAGCGCGGCATCACCGTGCCGCGCATTTGAAGGGGCGCGAATGCTGACCTACGAGCGCATCGCGGCGCGGGAAACGGCCTCGGGCTGGCGCATGCTGGTGATGCATGGGCTGGGTGACAGCCTTGAGGGCTACCGTTGGCTGCCCGAGGCGCTCAATCTGCCGTGGCTGGGATACCTGCTCATCAACGCGCCTGACGAGTATCACGGCGGCTACTCTTGGTACGATTTTCAGAATAACCCGGCGCCGGGTATCGCGCGCAGCCGGGCTGAGGTGTTTGAACTGCTCGACGCCGAACGCGCCGGAGGCGTGCCGAGCGAACAGACCTTTGTGTTTGGGTTCAGCCAGGGTTGCCTCATGACGCTGGAAACGGGAATGCGTTATCCGCATCGGCTGGCCGGATTGGTTGGCGTGAGCGGCTATGTGCATGAGCCTGAACGCGCCGTGCGCGAGCTTTCCCCCGTTGCCGCCACGCAGCGTTTCTTCGTCACGCTGGGCACGTATGATCCGCTGTTGCCGGCCGACCGCGTGAAGGGCCAACTCCACCTTCTGCAAAAGGACGGCGGGCTGGACATCCAATGGCGCGAGCTGGCCAAAGACCACACGATTGCCGGCGAGGAGGAGATCGCGATGATTCGCGCGTTTCTGCAGGGGTGCAAGGACAAGGCCGCCGGGATCGGCTGAATCGGCTCCGCTAGCGGGCCGTCAAAAACGGTGCGAAGGGAGTGGCAGTAAAATGAGCACCCGATGCCGCGGTTTGAATGGGGCAGAGATCAGCCGGCGATCCTTCTTGGAGACCACTGTGACGGCGGGAGCCGCCGGGTTGTCCCTCCCCGCGATGCTCGCAGCACGCGAACAGGCGGCCGGAGGAACGCGCCCGGACACGGCCGTCATTCAAGTCTGGCTGGGCGGTGGGCCGACGCAGCATGAGACGTACGACCCCAAGCCCGAGGCCCCGATCGAATACCGCGGGCCGCTGGGCGCCATCCCCACCAAGCTTGACGGAGTGCGCATCTGCGAGGTGCTCCCCCGACACGCCAAGATTCTGGACAAGGCCGTGCTGCTGCGCAGCGTTTTCCACAACAGCGCCGACCATGACACGGGCATGTTCATCTGCACCACCGGCAAGGCGGCCAAGAAACAGCCTTCCACCGGATCGTACGTGGCGCGCGTGCGCGGCGGCGGCCGGCCGGGATTGCCCCCCTACGTCCACTTGGGTTTTCCCCAGACGGACAACCTCGTGTTCCTGCCCAACTTCAAGGCCAGCCACCTGGGAAGCGCGCTCGATCCCTTCTATGTTTTTGACGACCCCTCAGTGGGCACGTTTCAGGTGCCCAATCTGGGACTGGCCGATGGGATGACGGTGGACCGCCTGCAACAGCGACGCGCCGTTCTCGATGGCATCGACCAGACTCGCCGCGTGTTGGACCAGCGCGGTGTGGCAGAGGCGATGGATGGTTTTAGCCGCACGGCACTGGACCTCGTGACCAGCCCGCGCGCGCGTACGGCGTTTGATCTGTCGGCTGAACCTGCCAAACTGCGCGAAGCCTACGGCCTGCATCGCTGGGGGCAGAGCTGCCTTTTGGCGCGGCGGTTGGTCGAGGCGGGCGTCTCGTTCGTCACCGTCAACTTTGATCCGCACTCCTACACGTTTGACATGCACGGCAACATCAAGGCCGCCATGGAAAGTGCGGGCCCGCGCATGGACGCGGCCATCCCCGCGCTGATCGAAGATCTTTTCCAGCGCGGGCTGGACAAAAAGGTGCTCGTGATCGTGTGGGGCGAATTTGGCCGGACGCCGCGGGTCAATGGCAGCGCCGGCCGCGATCATTGGGGGCAGGTGATGAGCGTACTGCTCTCCGGCGGCGGGTTTCGCATGGGGCAGGTCATCGGAGCCTCCAACGAGCGCGGCGAGGAACCCAAGGATCGGCCCATCAAACCGCAGGACGTGCTGGCGACGATGTACCGCCATCTGGGCATCGATCCGCGCACGACCTTTCCCGACCACACCGGCCGGCCCATTCAGCTACTCAGCGAAGGCGAGTTCATCGGCGAACTGGCCTGAGGGGCGAGGGCGGCCTTTCTCATTCGCGCGGTGCGGCACGTCCGCGCACCGGCACCCCATGGCGTTCCACACGGATATGCCGCTCCTCGGCCACCCCTGCGCCCAGCAGCGCCGCGTGGCGCAGCAAGGCCATACCTTCGGGGGGCGCGCGCAGTCTTGCCGCCAGCGACTGCCGTTCGATGTCGGCCAGTGAGAGCACATCCAGCGCCACCGGATCGATGCCCAGGCGCAGTTGGTCGAGCACGGTGGAGTATTGCAGGCGCAATTCCGGGCCTCCCACAAACTGGCAAAGCAGCGCGTCAACGATGTGCAGGCACACGCGCGAGGACGAGGCCGTGTATTCCACGAGCCCGCCCGGATGGATCGTCTGCTCCCAGGTCTGGGTGGCCGCGGGATTCGTGATGATGACACGCGCTGGGCCCGGCGGCGGCTTCACCGAGTCGGCCTGCGCCGCACGCAGGGCCGCGAGTGCCGGCACCGGATGCTGCGCGTCCTGCCGTTCGTAGAAGAAAAGGTGCTGCGGCGTGACACCGGGCGGCACCAGTCCTTGAAGGCTCTGAGCGTCGCCTTGTCGGGCGCGAGCGAGCAGGGTGTCAAAGCCCATGTCGGTGACGACCCCGCGATGGGCCGCCATCTGGTACAGACTGGGCACGGCGCTTTGCAGGAACGGCCGCAGGCCGTGGAACCGCCGCGTGTTGTCCGCCGCGCCCATCGCCAGCCCGTAGAGATTGCCTTCCACTCCCAGCACCGGGTGCTGGAGCAGCGGGCTGATCTGGATGATCTTTGAAAAACGGCGCGTCACCAGCCGGGTTGCGTGCGAGTGGCGACTGAACTCAAGGTTGCCAAATTCCAGATCACCGCGTTCCAGCGGGCCCACCACGGCTTCCTCATGGAAGAGCTGCCCTTCGTAGCCGGCGCGCGCCGCACTTTCCACGCCCACACCCAGATCCCGCGCCAGTTGCACATAGCCGCCGGCGTGCAGCGAGTCTTCATGCCGATCCCAGACGATGAGGTTTTGTGCCGGGACGCCGGCGTCCATCAGGCCGCGCAAGACCTCGCGCAGAACCGCCGGGCGCGTTCCCATGATGGGACCGGCCTCGGAGGCCACCTTGATGCCGATGAGCTCGTTGGTGGACACCAGCCGGCGCCATGCCGCCGCTGCGGTGTCGGCGCCAGTCCAGCGGCGCAAGCCCTCCTCCAGCATCGCGCGCACGGCGTCGGGTTGCGGCTGAAAGTAGGCCGGCTGGCGCACGGGCGCGCGGCACGCACCAGGCGATTCGATAACCACCACGCGCGCCTCGGCGGGCTTGTCGGCGCAGAGTCCAGCGCCGGGCACCAGACAGGCGCCCACTGCCACGGCCAATAGCCGTGAATATTGCGAATAACGCAGCTTTGCCAAAGCACGCCTGCTCATAAAGACTGGACCAAGCAGATGAGGATAGCGGGACGGTTTTTTCAAGCGACAACAAAGGTGTTGCCATGCAGTGCGCGCAGGGCGCAACCAGGAATTTGCAAGGCTGTGCTGTCGGCCCTGTGCGCGGTGCTGCTGGCGGCGTGCCAGCCCAATGGTGCGGACGCGCTTCTGCGCGGTGAGCGGCAGTTGCGCGAAGGCAGGATTCCCGAGGCCATCGAATCATTCCAAACCGCAGCGCGGTTGATGCCGGGGGACTGGCGCCCACACAACTACTGGGGCATGGCGCTTCATCGAGCCGGGAAGCTGGAGGAGGCAGGCAAGCAATACGACCAGGCGCTTGCGGCGGCGCGCCGCCAGCCGGCGTCCGCGCGCGAGTCGGGTGTGCTGCAGTACAATCTGGGACGGCTGTATTCCGACATGGGTCGGCACGAGCAGGCCGCGCTGGCTCTGGCCACCTACACGATTGGGTCGCCGGGCTCGTTTGACGGGTTTCTCTGGCGCGGTGCGGCGGAGAGCGCGGCGGCCGCGCAATCGAATCAGCCGCAGCTCCTGGAGCGCGCCGAATCGAGCCTGCAGAAGGCCGTCCAGCTCAACGCCGGTTCGGCAACCGCGTACAATCGGCTGGGTGTCGTGCAGATGCAGCGTGGCTTTGTGGAGAAGGCCAAGGCCAGCTTCCACCGGGCTCATCAGATTGAGCCCGCGCACGCGCCCGCACTCTACAATCTGGCGGAGGCGTACTGGCGCCATCCCACGGGCGACCGCCATGCGGCCCGGCAGCTGGCCTGGAAATTCTTTCAGGAATACCTGCAGATGGATGGTGAATTGGCGCACAAGGAAGCCGCGCAGGCGGTGTTTAATCAGTTGAACTTTGAATTGAATCCGCCTGTGGCGACCCTTCCACCCGCAACGAAGGGGCAACCTGCCACGAATCCGCTAAGCCCATTGGCGCCGCTGGTTGAAAGCAACATTGTCGTGCGGATGCAGTTTCCACGGGGCAATGGCCAGGAGCCACAGCGAGGTGTCGTGATCACAAACTTCCCGCCCGTGGCGCGAGTGGATCCGCCCAAGCCTCCGCCCGCCGTGCCTGTTGTGCCGGTGGCCCCGCCCACCAACCAGACGGTCAAGGTGGTGCCGCCGCCTGTGACGCCCGAGCCACCCAAGCCCGCGCCCACGGTTCCCGTTGCCAAGGTCAACCCGCCGGCTCCTACCGTGGAGCCGCCCACTAAGACGGAGCCACCCAAGCCGCCCGTGCCGGTCGCCGTTCCCACCGCGCCCAAACCGCCGGCCGTTGTGGCAGCGGTGCCCAAGCAGGATCAGGACTGGGGGGGCATCGCGCGATACCGCTACGCCGCGCCGTCCATTCCCGGCGAGGGCGACCGCAAGAAGGCCAATGAACATTTCGAGAAGGCGCTGCACTCCCACAAGATCAACCGTCTCAAGGACGCGATGGCTGCCTACCGCGAGGCGTTAAAAGCCGACCCGGCCTATCCGCAAGCCCACGCCAACCTCGCGCTGGTGGCGTTTCACACCGGAGACTTGAAGCAGGCCATGCAATCCTACGAGATGGCGCTGGCGATCAACCCCCTCTCGCTGGATGCGCGCTACAATTTCGCGCTGGCGCTGCAGCGCGGAAAATTCCCCGTGGACGCCGCGCGCGAGCTGGAGCGGCTGCTGGAGGATTATCCGCAGCTCACGCAGGCGCACCTGCTGCTCGCCAACCTCTATGCCGAGGAACTGGCGCGGCCGCTGCGCGCCAAGCCCCACTACGCCAAGGTGCTCCAGATTGACCCGGGGCACGAGCAAGCCCCCAACATTCGCCAGTGGCTCCGCGCTCATCCGTAGCCACGCAGGTGCCGCCCCCTCATGGCCGGGCTCATTTCACAGGCGACTCTCGAACAAGTCCGCGCGGCGAGCGACATCGTCGATGTCATCGGTGGCTACTTTCCATTGAAGCGCGCCGGCGCCAACTTCACGGCCCGCTGCCCGTTCCATCAGGAGAAAACCCCCAGCTTCAACGTCAACCCGCAAAAGCAGATCTTTCACTGCTTCGGGTGTCACAAGGGCGGCGACGTGTTCCGGTTTGTGCAGGAGCACGAGCACATCGGATTTCTCGAAGCGGTGGGCCGGCTGGCTGATCGTGCGGGTATTGCCATCGAACGCGATGCGACGGGCGAAGGCGGCCGGCGCCGTGAACTTAAAGAAACTCTCCTTCGTCTGCACGAGGGACTCACCCGGCACTGGCAGGCCGTGCTGGCCGAAGGCGCTGCCGGCCAGCGCGCCCGCGATTATCTCAAAGAGCGCGGGCTTGGCCGCGAGTCCATCGAGTCTTTCCGGCTGGGCTGCGCGCCTGAGGCGTGGGATGACACGGTCGCGTGGGTTCGCGCCCAGGGCTGCGATCTGGCGGTGGCGGTGCAGGCTGGAGTCATCCTTCGCAAGGAAGGCACCGACCGCCACTACGACCGCTTTCGTGGCCGCCTGATGTTTCCCATTTGTGATGAGCAGGGCCGCGTGATTGCCTTCAGTGGCCGCACGCTTGACGCCGACGCCAAGACCGCCAAGTACGTCAACTCACCGGAGACACCGCTCTTCACCAAAGGCCGCGTCTTTTATGGACTCGACAAGGCCCGGCGCGAAATCACCGATGCGGGCCGGGCGGTGATCTGCGAAGGGCAGCTTGATCTCATCGCCTGCCATGCCGCGGGCGTGCGCAACGCCGTGGCGCCGCAGGGCACGGCGCTCACGCCCGAGCAGGCGCGCCTGCTCAAGCGTTATTGCGACGAGGCCGTGCTGTGCTTTGACGCCGATGCCGCCGGCCAGAATGCGGCTGTGCGGTCGCTGGACGGCCTGCTCGCCGCCGGTCTGGCCGTTCGCGTCGCCGCGATCCCAGCACCTCATGACCCCGACAGCTTTATTCGCGAGCACGGGGCGGAGGCCTTTCGCGCGATGCTGGAGGGCGCTCAAGGATTCTTTGACCATTACCTGCGGCGCCTGTGCGAAACGGAGGATCCCCGCACTGACCGCGGACGCAAGGCCGTGGTGCGTGCCATGGGCGAAGCTGCGCACAAGGCTGGCGATGCGGTGCTGCTCGACGCCTGCGCGCGCAAGACTGCCGCCGCGCTGGGCGTTTCCATCGAGGCGGTGCGCATTGAGTTTTCCAAAATGGCCACGGCACCGGTGACGCCCGCGCCCGAGGCGGCAACGCCGGCGCCGCTGGCACGACCCTCGGTGCATGAGCTGTGGTTGCTGCGGCTGCTGTTTTTGGCGGAGGATTCGCTGTCTTGGGTCGCAGCGCATCTGAGTGTGGACTGGTTGGAGCATGCGGCCGTACGGGAAATCGTGCGGCGTCGGTTGGAGGCCTCGGTGCGAGGCACGCCGCCTGCGGCGATGTTGGAGGCACTGGACGCGCCTGCGGCGGCATTATGCACCGAAGTCATGGCATCCACGCAGCCGGTGGAGAATCCGGACGGCGAGCTGCGTGCGCTCGTGAAGCGCTTGCGCGACCGTTTTCTGGATCGGCAACTCTCGTCGCTGACGGCGCGATTGATGCGCGGCGGCCTCACCGAGGCGGAGCAGCTTGCGCTACTGCGCGAGCAGACGGTGCTGCGAGGGCGCAAGTCGGCGGCATTGGAGCCGTTCGTGGCGGGCGCCTAGCCAAAGTCCCCTTTACTCTTGCCGGAGCCGGGGGAGGGCGGCTAATGCTTGCTCCGTGGAATTGGTGATGGGGCTCATTGTGGGCGGTGCGGTGCTGCTCATGCTGGAGACGATCCTTCCCGGACTCATCGCCGGCGTCTGTGGTGTCCTCTGCCTCATTGCCGCGGTGGTGATGGCGTACCGCATCAACATGAGCACGGGCCACTGGACGCTGCTGGGCGTGGTGGTGGGCTCGGTGGTGGGCACGGCCTGCTGGCTGCGGTATTTTCCCACGAGCCGCATGGCGCAGCGGTTCATCCTTCATCGCCAAATTGGCGGCGAGAACCCCGGCGATCAGTCGCTGATGAACCAGGTGGGGGTGGCCCGGTCGCCGTTGCGCCCGGCGGGAGTGGCCTTCATCAACGGGCAGAGGCTCGACGTGGTGACCGAGGGCGGCATGGTGGCGGCGGGGACGGAAGTCAGGGTGGTGTCGGTGTCCGGTTTTCGTGTGGTGGTGCGGCCCCTCTGACTTTGCGCTGGCCTTTCCGGCCGCGTTTTTTTATCAAGGGTGCCATGCATATCTTCACTCTCGCGGCTGACCTGAAGGGCGGCACCATCGGGTTGTTGCTTCTGGGCATCGTCGTGCTCGTCTTCGTGGTGGTGCTGGGCAACTTCTTTAGCGTCTGGCTGCGCGCCACCTTCTCCAAGGCGCACGTCTCCTACGGCGAGCTGATTGCGCTCCGGCTGCGGGGCATCCCGGTGGGGTTCGTGGTGGATGAGCGCATCACGGCCGTGAAGGCCGGGATCGATCTGACGACCGATGAGCTCTCCACCCACATGCTGGCCGGTGGGGACATCCGCATGGTGGTGCGCTCGCTGATCGCCGCGCAGAAGGCGAACATCGAGCTTAACTTTGACCGTGCCTGCGCCATCGATCTGGCCACGCGCAACACGGAGAAGAGCGTGCTGAGCGCCGTGATGACCTCCGTCAACCCGCGGGTCATCGACTGCCCGGCGGCGGCGGGTGGCCGCACGACGATTGACGCCGTGGCCAAGGACGGCATCCAGCTGCGCGCGCGCGCGCGAGTGACCGTGCGCACGGCGCTCGACCGGTTTGTGGGCGGCGCCACCGAGGAGACCATCATTGCGCGCGTGGGCGAGGGCATCGTGACCACCATCGGCTCGTCCGCCTCCTACAAGGACATGTTGGAAAATCCGGACAAGATTTCCAAGACGGTGCTGGAAAAGGGGCTCGACTCGGGCACGGCCTACGAAATCCTCTCGGTGGACATCGCCGATGTGGATGTGGGCGAGAACGTCGGCGCCAAGTTGCAGGCCGAGCAGGCCGAGTCCAACAAGCTCGTTGCGCAGGCACAGGCCGAAGTGCGCCGCGCCGCCGCCGTCGCCCATGAACAGGAGATGAAGGCCCGCGTGCAGGAAATGCGCGCCCGCGTCGTCGAAGCGGAGGCGCAGATTCCCTTGGCGATGGCAGAGGCATTCCGCAGCGGCAACCTGGGCATCATGGACTACCAGAGGTTCAAGAACCTGCAGGCCGACACGCATATGCGCGATGCCATCGGCGGCGGCGCCGGCGCGGCGACGGGAGGCACCTCGCCCAAAGCCTGAGCACACTTTCTCTGATTTGCCGCCGCCATGCCGGACTTTCACACCCACGCGCCCGCACCGCTTCTTGCGGCGCTTGGCGATTGGTTTTGGCTGATCGTCGTTGCGTTCGCGGTCTTGGGCAACCTCGGCAAGAAGAAACAGGACGACGAGCTAGACTTGGATGACGTCGGTGCCGCAGGCCCCGTGGAGGGTTCCACACCCCCGCCGCCGCCACCGCCCGAGCTGGTGGAGCTTTTGCGCCAGCACATGCCTCAGCTTCCACCCCAGCCGCCTGGTTTAACGCCTCCGCCTGCGCCGGCCTTGACTCCCCCGCCGGTGCCAGCTCTCGATCGTGGTGCATATGGGATGCTCGCATATCAGACGGCGGTGCCCACCTTGCGGGCTTCGAGCGCCGTGCGCGCCCAGTCGCCTGCCGGGCAGGGGACTTCGGCCTTGGTGGCGTCCTCGGGCAGCGGCGGCATTCAAGCACGTGCCGAATCGTCACCTCGCAAAGTCGGTGTGACGCGCGTACAGGTGGCCGGGACAGGCGGCCTCACTGGATTATTGCACCACCCCGAGGGGCTGCGTCAGGCGTTTGTGGCGAGCGTCGTGCTGGGTGCGCCCAAGTCGCTGGAGAACTAGCCCGCTAGTCAACGAACGCCAGTTCGTTGGATAGCAGAAGCACCTGCACGTATTTTTCCCAGGTGTTCAGAGGCTTGGGCTTGTAGGTGGCGCCCTGAAATTCATCGGCGGCCGTCCATTCGGTGACCTGCAGCGACTGACTGGAGGATGGCTTCACCCCGCCGTCGGCGATCTTGATGGTGGGATTCCAATTGAAGTAGTCCTGGTGCGGCTGCTGGCGGCAATGCACGATGAAGTCCAGGGTGTCGCCGCGCCGGACGGAGACATCCGCCACGTTGTGCGATTTGGAATTGCGCACGGCATCGGCCGCCCATAATTCGGTGCCGGAACGATCCTGCCCGCTCAAGGTCTTGGTGTGGATGATGAACCCGGTGACACCGTCCCAAGCCGCCTCCAGCCCCTTCTTGGGCGCGCCACTGGACTTGTCGTAGATGTCCTTGGCCTTTTCTTCCAGATACTGCTGCAAGGTTCCGGAGATGGTGACGGTCATGTCGCGGGGCGCGATCCAGCGCCGGATGACCGCGACGGCGGGCAACTGGCCGGGGTGGCCGCCCTTCGCCGTCAGGTGCAGGTTGCCAAACTGCTGGTCGGGCCGGCGTGCGCTGCCCTGCCACACGGTGCCGTCGGTGTAGGGGAAATGGAAAAAACGCACGGTGGCCAGCTTGGTCTTCTCATCGCGCGCCCACTGGCCATAGCCGCTGAACCAGGATGTCGCCAGCGTGAGAGGCGCGGGCCCACCACCGCCGGTTTCGTCGGAAAGATAGCGCAGGCCCAGCTTGAGCTCCATGGGTTCGGGCAGGCGCTGGTACATCATGTTGTAGAGGGCGGCGATGCGGCCGGTGTCGCTGTTGAGCTGGGTAAATTCCGGCCGGCTGACCAGTCGCTTGGAAAGGTCGGCCGTCATGGGGTTGTTCATCATGAAGAGCGCCTGCTGGGCGACGGTGGTGACGGAACGCTGGCCGGCGGTGGCGTCGGGATTGGCGAAGTCAAAGGTCTTGAAGATGTCATCCAGGTTGCGCCGGTCGATGTAGCCATAAAGCGTGCGCCGGTAGGTGAGCGTGTCGCTCGTCAGTTTGACGGGCCGGCCGCCCATGGTCATGTCCAGCTTGCCGCTGATGTGCAGGAGGCCGTCGCGGAACGACTCGAAATTCAGCCGGCGCCGGCTCATCTTTGAGAGGAAGGTGTTCTCCGGATCCTTGCGGCTGTAACGCGGGTTGTCGTCGCTGGCCTGCTGGTAGGTGTTGGACATGAGGATGAGCTTGTGCAGCTTCTTCATCGTCCACTCAGGGCCGCCCTCATTGCTCATGAAGTACGAAGCCAGATGGTCGAGCAGCTCGGGATGGCTGGGAGCCTCGGCTCGCAGGCCGAACTCGTTGGCCGACCCCACGATGCCGCGGCCGAAATGATGCATCCAGATGCGGTTGACCATCACGCGGGCCGTCAGGGGATTGCTCTTGCTGGCGATGGCCTTGGCCATTTCCAGCCGCCCGCTGGTGTCGGCAGGGAACGGCTTGCGTGAACCATCGGAGAGGATTTCCAGAAACTGGCGCGGCGCTTCATCGCCCAGCTGGCCGCGGTTGCCCTTCACCATGATGCGCTGGTTGGAGGGCCGGGGCTTGTCCACCAGCACCATGGCCCTGGGGGGCGAGCCGATGTGGGTTTTCTTCAAATCAGCGATCTTGTCGAGGTGCTTGGACTGCTCGTCGCGCTCGACCTTGTTGTCCATCCGCTTGATGCGGTCGAAGGGGTAGTCGCAGGGCGAGTTGTCGCCGTGAAAAACCCGACGCAGTTGCTCCCACTGATCGGCCAGTCCCTCCTCGGCAAACTTGAGACCAAAGTTTTTCTCCGCGTCGGGCAGCGACTGCGGTGGCTTGAGTGTCTCGTCCTTGGTCGCCGCCTTTTTCTGGTAGTAAGCCGGGAGGGCCTGGGTGCGCCAGATGGCGTCGGCAGAGTCGAAGAGCTGCTGGTAGCGCGTGGCCACCTCCAGCAGCGAGCGCGGCGCCGGCTGGGTGAGGTGTTTAAGCACGATGGGGTTGATCTTGCGGCCCTTGTCCTTCTGCTTGGCGTCGTCGGCCGAGAGCTTGAGGGCGAGGCCCGGGGAGTCGGCGGCGAACGTGTTGGTGGTCAGCGCCGTGTAGGCCATCCACGGCGCAAAGACAGGGTCGGTGGCGCTTTTCCGTGAGAGGTAGTTCTGCCAGGTGTCGCCCAGCTCGACGCGCATCTTGAATTCCTTGGTGCGCTTCTCAAATTCGCCCCGGTTTTCCCTGATGTTCTGTTTCTGATCGCGGAAAAACTCCGCCCACATCATGTAGCGCAGGGCGTTGGTGCGGGCGTTCTGCTCAAAGTCATAGCGGGTTTGCAGCTTGAATTGTTCGTGGTCGCCCTCCAGCCCGGCCAGCTTGGCGCGGAATTCCAGAAAGTCGGGAGAGCCGCCGAAGGCACCGGCCTGCGTGGCGTCGGGCAGCAGGAGAGGCTGCTTCTCCTCGGGCACCTCCTCGGAGCTGCTGAACACGCCAAACAAGGAGTAGTAGTCGGCCGTGGGCACCGGATCGAACTTGTGGTTGTGGCAGCGCGCGCAGTAAACCGAAAGACCCAGCGCGCCGCGCGTGACGGTGTCGATCTGGTCGTCGACCATCTCCTCGTTGTTGCGGTCGCGCCGGCCCAGCGTGAGCAGGCCCATGGCGGCCTGGCTGTATTTGTCGGTGCTTTCGCCCTTGGCCAGCAGGCGGTCGGCCGCAAGCTGTTCAACCAGAAACCGGTCGTAGGGCTTGTCAGAGTTCATCGAACCGATGACCCAGTCGCGATAGGTCCATGCGTTGATGAATTCGCCGCCGCGATTGCGCCGGTCGCGCCCGTCGGTGTCGGCGTAACGGGCCACGTCCAGCCAGGCGCGGCCGAATTGTTCGCCGTAATGAGGCGATGCGAGCAGCCCGTCCACGACCTTCTCCCAGGCGTTGGGCGAGGCGTCGTCGATGAATGCCATGGCCTGCGCGTACGTGGGGGGCATGCCAACCAGGTCGAAATAGATGCGCCGGATGAGGGTCCACTTGTCCGCGGGCGGCGAGGGCATCATGCCTTCCTTTTCCTGCCGCGCGAGCACGAAGGCGTCGATGGGATTGGCATTGGCCCAGGCGGCCATGTTGCCGCCGTAGATCGCCGAGCCGCTGGGCGGTGCCACGCGCACCACGGGGCGGAACGCCCAGTGCTGCCGCGCCTTGTCGGCATCCTTCTGGGATTTGATGATGGCGGCGTTGCTCCCGCCGCGTGGATCGGGCGCGCCTTGTCTCACCCACGCTTCCAAGTCGGCAATCTGGTCGGCCGTGAGTTGCGGGCCGTTGGGAGGCATCGGATCCACCGCGCTCTTGATGCGCTGAAGAAAAAGGCTGCCGCCGGGGTCACCGGGCTTGATCGCTGCGCCGGAGTCCCCGCCCTTGAGCATAGCGGCCTTGGAATCCAGGTACAGCCCGGCCTTGGCCTTCACGTCGGCGCTGTGACACTCGTAGCAGTGGTTGACAAAAAGAGGCCGGATCTTCGACTCGAAGTACTCCACCTGATCGGGGCTGAGTTTGTCCTGTTGGGCGGCCAGTTGCTGGGCCGTCAGCAGGAGGGGGAACAGGAACCGACCGACGTCACTCCACCTCGCGTCATTCATGGAATGATCTCCACGCTCTTTGGTTCTGCGTGCTCTGGACGGTGTTACGCCAGAACGCCCTTAATCACCTGGCCGCCTTCAGGCTTCTTCTGCGAAGGCTCGGTGAGGCGCATGTCGCGCCCTCCCGACTTGTAAACGAGCTTCTCGTGATCAAATCCCAGTTGATTCATGATGGTCGCATGCAGGTCTTTGATGTGCGCGCGATTCTCCACGGCTGAGCCGCCCAGTTCGTCGGTGGCGCCGTAGCTCGTGCCACCCTTGATTCCGCCACCCGCCAGCCAGGTGCTCATGGCCTTTTCATTGTGGCTGCGTCCGTTGGGATTGTCCTGGGTGGGGCTGCGCCCGAACTCGCTGGAAAGGTAGATGAGCGTGTCCTTGAAGAGGCCGCGCTCCTTGAGGTCGTCCATCAAGGCGCCGATGGCCGGATCCAGGTCGCCCGCATTGCGACGGTTGGCCGTGGGGATGTTGCCATGCAAATCCCAGCCGCCCTGCCACACCTGTACAAAGCGCACGCCGCGCTCGAGCAGGCGCCGCGCGATGAGCATCTGCCGCCCCTGCGCCGTGCGCCCGTACTTGTCCTGCGTCTCGGTCTTTTCGCCGGCGATATCAAAGGCCTGCTTGGCGTCGGTCTGCATGCGGTAGGCCAGCTCGAAGGTGCGGATGCGCGCCTCTAGTTGCGCCTCGGCTTGGCGCTTCTGTTTGTGCAATTCGTTCAGCCGGTAAAGCAGATCCAGCTGCTTGCGCTGGTCGGACATGCTCGTGAAGTTGCTCTTGATGTTCTTGATGATGTCCTCAATTTTTGTGTTCTGCGAATTGACAAACGTGCCCTGCAGGGAGCCGGGAAGAAACGCGCTGCCGAAGTTCTTGGTGTCGGGCATGCCGCCGGGCTGCAGCGCGATGAATCCGGGCAGGTTCTGGTTTTCCGTGCCCAATCCGTACACCACCCAGCTGCCGACGCTGGGGCGCTCCCGGTTGAAGTCGCCCGTGTTCATGAGAATCTGCGCGAAGTCGTGCGCGGGCGCATCCGTATAGAGCGACTTGACCACGGCGATGTCGTCGGCGTGGCGGCCCAGATTGGGCCAGACCTCGCTCAATTCCAGCCCGCTCTTGCCGAACTTCTTGAACTCAAACTGCGGGCCCAACAGCTTGCGGTTGCCCACCTCGGTGCCATCCTTGCGCTTGAGTTCCGGCTTGAAATCCCAGTTGTCCAGATGCGGCATCGCGCCGGCCAGATAGATGTGAAGCACGCGCTTGGCCTTTGCGCGGTCAGGGAACATGGGCTGCTTGGGTGCCAGGGGATCGCCACTGGCAGACTGGGCGGCCAGTTCGGGCTGCAAAAGCGCACTCAATGCCAGCGTGCCAAAGCCGCAGCCCAGCCGGTTGAGCCATGCGCGCCGCGTCAGAAAGTAGTCATCCAGCGGCGCCGTGTGGTCGGCGCGGGAATACAGGGGATAATCAAAAGTGTCCATAAGTTCCATCCTGCTTTGTCGCAAGGCAATTTACGCGCCAAAGCCCGGATTGCAATGTTAAATGGCTTGCGGATCCCCTCCCGCACGAATCCTAAGGACGGCCGGCGCCCTAAGGTGCGAACAAGTCATCTGCAAGCGGCGTTGCCTTCAGGGCGCAATGAGGTAGCTTTGGGGCGTGCGCAGCACGATGTTGGCATTATTGCTGGGATTGGCTGGTTGTGTGGGCCTCTCCAGCGGCGATGGAGCCATCCGCAAGGTGCTGGTGCATTACCTCGATAGCGAAGGGCGTCACGCAACCGGTAGTAGCCTTCTGGACCGCGACCAGTTTCAGCGGCGCTTGAGGGACAATCCCAAGCAAATTGCCGCCGTGCGCTTTGACATCAAGTGGGGCGGCACCGAGGGCAACGCCACGCGCCTTCGGGTGGAAGTGCGCGGCACCCAAACCAACGCATTCCTGATGCGTGAAGCCCCGGTTGCCCCCGCCCGCTTTGCCGATTCGTGGACGGGCATCGCGCTCACGCCGGCGGAGTTTCGCGCTCTGGGCTCCATCGAGTCGTGGCGCGTGAGCCTCATGGAAGGCAACCGCACGCTCTCTGAACAGGCGTCCTTTCTCTGGTAGCGCTCGGCGGGCGAAGCAGAGCTATTCGCAAGTTGCCCGCCATTCACATGGGAGGGGTGCCGCTGTGGGCAACCCCTGTGCATCTCAAAACAACTTGCCCGTGACGCCGTGGCGCAGCTGCCGCAGCATGCCTGCGATGGAACGGGCCCAACTCCACTCTCCACTCAGGGACGCAAGAGTGATTGAGCCTGCGCCACGCGAGGAGGGTGCGGGGTCCACCGATGCCGTCGTCTGACTTCCCTTAAGACCCCGCAAACCCAGGCTACAGGGTTCCCCCACACACCACCGGGGACGACGGCATCGGTGTCTTTTGGTGTCGTCCGGATCGGATTGTGAGACACCTAGAAAAGGGGAACCCGTCCGTCAACGCCCACTGTCCACGGCTTGGCGTCCAGAGGCAGCGGCCCGATGTCGGGGGCGCCGGGGTCGCCAGACCGCAGCGGATCGGGCCATTCGGCAGGAAGCGCCCGGCCGGCATTCACGGCCGGACTGGATTTCTTGAGGCGCAAGTCGCCGGGGAAGCTCGTGAACTCGGGGTTGGCAACGAGATCATGCGTCGTCCAGCCCGCCTCGTATTTGCGGCGGCTGTCGGCAAAGAGCGGCGTGGCGCGGAATTTCTCGAATGGATTGCCAGTGAGCGCCGGGCCGTCCCTCATGCCCCACAGCAGGTTCCCGCCCTCCCGCAGGTCGGCGGCTTCCTTCATGCCGATGATCACCGTGCCGGGCTGTTTGCCTTCCTGCACAAAGAGGTTGTTAAACACGTCGCGCTCATTGTGCCGCAGGCCCGCGGCGCCCAAGCCAAAGAGGAAATAGTCGCGGAACACCGGTTCGCGCCGCAGGAAGGTGTTGTGGTATAGGCGCATCACCGGCCAGATGGGGCCGCCGTGGTCGCTGCAGAGGTGGCCTTCGTTGTGCAGAAATTCGCCCGTGGGATCGGGCTGGGCGGGCACGTGGTAGTACACGCCCGCGCGCATGTCGAAGACATTGCGGAACACGTACACACCGCTCCGCGCGTCATGATCCACCGGCGATTCGTCCTTCTCCAGTTCGTGTTGTTGCAGCACGCCCAGACACGCGCCGATGCGGTTTTGGTGGATGTACATCGAGTGGCTGCGAAGCTTGGGCCCGCACTCCAGCCCGTCGTCGTTAAAATTGTCCACGAAGTTGTGGTGGAATTGCAGGTTCTTCACCGGCCGGAGGAAGGCGAAGTCATGGTCGTCGGTGAACTCACACCACGCCATCTCCAGATTCTCGTTTAACGGCTGCTGGTTTTGCAGGATGATCTGGTACGACGCCGTGCCCCGATACTTCATGTGCGACCGGCCACTCCACGGCGCCGCCAGCCCGCGAAAGGCGCAGTGGGTCACCTTGATGTCCTGCGAGGCGTTGATGAGCAGCCCGGGGAACCCGCCGAACACCGTGAGGTGATCGAGCACGATCTGCTGCGAGCCGTACACGTGAATCATCGGGCTGCCGGTCGCACCGCGCAGCACGAGGTTTTGCACGCGCACATGACGCACACCGGAGAGGCGCAGCACATCCTCGCCAAAGCCCACCGCCACCACCATCGGCAGGTTGCGCGGATCCGATTCGCCGGAGTACGCGCGCCTGCCCAGACCGTCGAGCTTGGTCGGTGCCATGCGGATGTGGATGCGCCCCGTGGCGCGGTTAAACCACAGTCCCGGCCCGCAGTAAAAACCCGTGTCGCGCATGCCTCCTTTGCCTCCGATCCAAAGTTCATTGGCCGACCGCAGGTCCACCGCCAGCCGGTACCCATGCAGGGGCACCATCGAATCGGCAAAATGCCCCAGCGCGAGGGGCCGCTCCTCCTCGATGCCCCACATGGGCTCCCATGAACCCGGCAGGAATTGTCGGGGCGCACGGCGGTCGTCCGCATTGAGGTAGGTCTTGGTGGAGACAAATTCGCCCGGGGCACCACCACCAAGCGGCTGCCAGCTCTTCGCGGGGCTTTCGGCAAACTCACGCAGCCCTCCATCCAGCACCGCCAGTTCTCCCGGAAAGGACGCGATGGTGATGGGCGCGTTGGTGGCGCCTGATTGGGTGAGCGCCACCTTTTCGTAATACGTCCCGGCTCGAAGATACAGCGTGTCGCCCGGCTTGAGTTGCCGCGAAGCGTGGGAGAGCGTCTGCCACGGCGCGCTCTCCGTTCCCGCATTGCCATCCTTGCCGCGCGCCGCATCCACATAGTGCTTTGGGCCCGAGACCAGCGGCGAGGGTGTGGGCTTGGGCAGGGGCCGCATGGGCGGGTGCGACGCGATCCTTGACGCGCCCTGTGTTGCGATGGCCCATCCCAAAATCGAAACCAGCAGGAAGGAAGGCGTGTTCATGGGAGCCAGCGGCATCGGTTGGACGGGCAAGGCCCGGGCCTCTTCAACCCATTCGGGTGCGAAATCCCGGGGTGCAAGCCCAAGAGGGTGATCTCAGCGCGAAGGCTTTTACGGGCCCGGTTTGAAGTCTTGGGAAAGTTTCTGCGCCTCTGCAATCTCCTCCTGGCTCATCAGCCGGGCGAGCAGGGGTTTCGTGCGACCGGCCTCGGTGTGCCCGGCGGCGGCAGCCAGACTAAACCACTTATACGCCTGCACCCTGTCCACTTTGACACCGCGCCCGCGCGCCAGAAGGTCGCCCAGATAGTACTGGGCCTCCCTGTGATTTTGCTTTGCGGCGTGCTCAAGCCACAGAGCCGCCTCTGCGAGCTCCTTGATGCTGGTGCCCCGCAGGAGCCGCCCGGCCAGCACGTACTGGGCCTCGTCAAAGCCCGCTGCGGCAGACTTGCGCAGCCACTGGCTGGCGTCGGACTCTGACTGGGGCACCCCCTCCCCATTGGCGTGGAGCATCGCCAGATTAAACTGTGCCTTGGGATGATCCTGAAGGGCGGCGCGGCGAAACCACTTGGCCGCCTCGTCGGGCTGCTTTGGTGTCCCTTCACCGCTGGCAAGCATGTCGGCAAATCGAAACTGCGCCTCGGCCAAGCCCTGCTGGGCGGCGAGCTGATACCACTTGGCCGCCTCGTCGGGCTGGTTCTCTGCGTCGAGCTTCTCGCCCAGTTCAAGCTGTTTAAACTTGTCGCCCGCCTTCGCCTGTAGCAGCAAAAGAGCCCGCGCCTCATCCGTTGGCGCAAGGTTCACTGCGGCGCCCTGCGTTGGCATGGTCTTGGGCGCGCAGCCCGCTAGCATGAACAGACCGGCGACGGCGCCCAGAGCGTGGAAAAAGCGACTGGCCGACATCGTGGCCGCGAGAATATCACCGCGAAGCCCTTGCGCAAGCCAAGCGGCCTCAAGATTGCGCCGTGGCTTTGCGGCAGGCTTCCAGCACATCCGGGGGCAGGCGCCGGGCAAGGGCGTCGAGGTTCTTGCTGGCCTTGCGGTCGCCTTGATGGGCGGCAAGAAAGAAGTACCGGTAGGCGGCCTGCAAATCCTCCTCAACGCCGTCGCCGCTGAAGTAGCGCGCGCCCAGATTGTTTTGCGCCAGCATGTGGCCGTTGTCGGCGGCGCGCTTAATCCATTCGATGGCGGTCTCGTCGTCTAGCGGCGCGTCCATTCCCAGCGCGTGGCGCCAGCCCAGTTCGTATTGTGCCTCCACGTCGCCGGATTGCGCGCGTTTGTGAAGGCCGGCCAACATCGGGAATGGATCGTCGTGGGTCATTCCGGGACATGGGTAGTACCACAACAGCCACTTGGCTTCACGGCAGGTGGAGTGGCCGGCGGACTGCCGCAGCACGATTCGCCAAACTGCGCCAATCGCCAGTAATTGTACGGCCAAGGCGTGACGAAGCCCGCCACCAGCATGGGGGGCAGCGTCCACCACGCCAGTCGAGCGCCGCCCATGGTGAAGTAATCCACCGTGTTCATCGCCGCCTCCATGGCGATCATGCTGATGAGGCTCATGCCCGCGGCCGTGCGCAGCGCCGCAGCCCAGGGCAGCGTGCGCGAGAGGATTAGGGTCTCGAGCACGATGCTGGTGAGGATGCCCACGGCCGTGGCCAGAGCCATGACATGCATGGGATGTTGGGCGGCGGTTTCGGGGCGGAAATGTTGGAACCAGAGGATCGTGCCAAAATCGCCCAGGCTGCAGCCCGCCAGGCACCAGAGCGTGTTGTACGCCGACTGCCGCCACAGTTCGCCCCGCCGCCAGTTCATGCCTTTGGAGCCTAGCTCACGGGGCGCGGCATGGCGAGATGGCTGTCGAGCACGAAGGTCACAGGCCCGTCGTTGATGAGATGAACCTGCATCGCGGCACCAAACTCGCCCGTGGCCACCATCAGCCCGCGGCCGCGAAGGCGCGCGCAGAAGTCTTCGTACAACTCGCGCGCAATGTCGGGCGGTGCCGCCTCGTCGAAGCCCGGGCGTCGGCCCTTGCGCCAGTCGCCACACAGCGTGAACTGGCTAATGACCAACGCCGCGCCGCCGGTGTCCACCACGCTGCGGTTCATCTTGCCGTGCTCATCACTGAAAATCCGCAGGCCTGCAGATTTGTCAGCAAGCAGTTCGCCATCCTGCTGCGTGTCGCCTCGCTGCACGCCCAGAAGGATCACCAGCCCCGGGCCGATTTCTCCCACCACTTGGCCTGCCACGGTGACATGGCCTTCGGTGACCCGCTGGAGCACGGCGATCATCCCCCTACGTGAGCCACTCGCGCAGCGTGGCCAGATCGCGCCGATACGCCTCGATGTGCTGCGGCACCAGCTTGGGATCGCGATGATCGATGTACTCCTCGTGCAGATTGATGGGGCCGGTGTATCCAGATTGCACGAGCCTCTTGAGGAATTGCCGGTCCACGATGCCATCAGCCAGCGGGCCCCAATCCAGCCGGTTGTTCGTCCAGCGGAAACTTTTTACGTACACCACGCCCAGATGTGGACGGATGACATTAAACTGCGTTTCCCACGAGCCGGTGCCTTCCGCCGTGGCGTGGCCGAGGTCAAAGGCGACGGCCATGTGGCGCGGATCGATGCCCTCAAAGAGCCGTTGCAAATCCCAAAGCGGCGCGCCCACGTAGCCGCGTCCGGAATGATTCTGATAGAGGGCTTGCAGCCCCAGTTCGGCGTTGAGCGCCGCCAGTTCCTTCACCTGCGCGCGCAAGCCATCCAGTTGGGCCAGCACCGGCTTGGCAAGGTCGTAGCGGAAGTAGCCCAGTCGGTAGCGTCGGATGCCCAGCGCCGCGGCGGTCCGCAGCTGCTTGACGCCCGGCGCGTCCTTGGTGCTGGTGATGCCGGTGGTCATGATGGTCATCTCCAGCCCGCGCTTTTTAAGCGCGGCGAGCATCTTGGGCAGCTCCTCTTCCACCTTTTCCGGTACGATGTGGCCGCCGGGGCGGATGGTGGCCTCGATGCCATCGACGCCCAGCCCCGCGACGGTTTGTGCCAGCGCCTCGTAGCCCAGCGACTCGAAGGGCTTGGTGAAGAGGCAGAGCGTATTGCGCCGGCGCGCCCCTGCCGGGGGCACTCCCGCCGCAGGCGCACCCACAGCCGCCAGTGGCACCAGAGCGGCGCCCGCCAGAAAGGTTCGTCGGTTCATGTGTTACTTTCCCCGGTCGGTCGTTGGTGGTGTTGGGTGTATTTCAGATTTGATCCGCGCGCGAGCGACACCGGGTATTTTTGCGCGTTCTTCTCCAGCTTGGAAAGCATGGCTTGATCAATCGGGATTCCCAGCAGATCCGCCAGCTCGAAGAGATAGATGGCCACATCAGCGATCTCGTCGGCGATGTCCTCGCGCCGCGCGCGCACATGGGCATCGCATTCGGCGGGGGTCTTCCACTGAAAATGCTCCAGCAACTCCGCCGCCTCGATGCAGACCGAGACGGCCATGTCCTTGGGATTGTGGAACTGGGCCCAGTCGCGCTCGTCGCGGAAGGCATTGATGCGGTGGGTCAACTCGGCCGTGGTCATGGTGCGGTACTAGCGCAAAAAAGCCCCGGCCTGAGAAGCCCAAATGTTCTGCCCCTCAATGTTCGGCGAAGCGCAGATGGCCCAGCAGCGCAGCGGCGCAGGTGTCGGCAAACTCCGCATCGTTGATGGCGCAGTCCATCACCTTCAACCCGATGTTGCTGCGCAGCGCCGATTGCAGGGACGATAGTAGGGCTGCGTCTGCGGCGGGATCGTGAAAGGGTCCGCCCTCGGCACCGATGACACTGAGCCCGCGTCCGGGCCACAACACGGTGAGCGGCCCCGTGGAGGCATTGAGTTTCTCGGCCAGGATCCGGCCCAGTTGGGCGCATTCCGCCGGCGTGGTGCGCATCAGCGTGACCGCCGGGCTGTGCGCGTAAAATGTCCGTCCCTTGAACTTTTCGAGCACGGTGTCAGGCGGGCCAAAATTCACCATATCCAGACAGCCCGGCGCCACCACGGCGGGCACGCCACCGCGCGCCGCCGCCTCCAACCGCGTCGGCCCAGCGCCGAGAATTCCCCCCACCCATTCGTCGGCCCACTCTGTCGTGGTGATGTCGAGCACGCCGGCGACAAGCCCGCTCTCCACCAAAGATTCCATCGCGCGGCCGCCCGTGCCCGTCGCATGGAACACGAGCACCTCGTATCCGGCCGCCTCCAGCGCGGAGCGCGCCCGCGTGACGCACGCCGTCGTGTTTCCAAACATGCTGGCCACCACCACGGGCCGGTCGGTCGCGGCCGGTGGCGTCGCCTCCACCATGCCGCATAGCGCACCCGCGGCGCGTGCCAAGATGAGCCGCGAGATGCGGTTAAGCCCGGCGATGTCCGTCACGCTGGGAATCATCACCAGATCTTTCACGCCGACGTAGGCCTCCACGCCGGGGCTGGCGGCCAGCGTGGACACCATCACCTTGGGAAATCCCACCGGCAATGCGCGCATCGCCGCCGTGCCGATGGCGGTGCCGCCGCTGCCACCCAGAGAGATGATGCCATCAATGGCGCGGGAGGCCAAAAGAGATGACACCAGCACCGCCGCGCCCGATGACATGACGCGCACCGCTTCGCCACGGTCGGCGCGCCCGCGCAGCTCCGACAGGCTTGCCCCAGCGGCCGCGGCCACGGCTTCGGCGCCGATGTCAGGCTTTACTTGAGGTTCGCCCTGCGATCCGGCGTCGATGAGCAGCACGCGGTGGCCCCGCGCGCGAATCTGGTCGGCCACAAACGCGTGTTCGACACCCTTGGTGTCCAGCGTGCCCAGCACGGCGAGGGTGGCCATGGCGGCTAGCGCGGCCCCAGCGGCAACGCGGTGAAGCGGCGGGTTTGCTCGGTGATGGCCGTCTCTGTGGGCAGCCGTTCCATGGAGCTCGCGCCATAAAAACCGTCAAGCCCGCGGCATCGCGTCAGGATTTCCCCCGCGTCCTCCGGCGTGGCGATGGGGCCGCCATGCGCCAGCACCAGCACGTCGGCGCGCGCCGCCTTGCAGGTGTCGGTGATTTCCTGCACAGCGCGTGCCGCCTCCTCGAGCGACATTGCCGTCTGCGCGCCAATGGTGCCGCTTGTGGTGAGCCCCATGTGCGCGACCACCAGATCGGCCCCGGCGCGCGTCATGCGCGCCGCTTCGTCCGGATTAAACACATAGGGCGTGGTCAGCAGATCCATGTCACGGGCGGCGCGCACCAGATCCACTTCCAGTTCGTAGCCCATGCCCGTCTCCTCGAGCCCGGCGCGAAACCGGCCGTCGAAGAGTCCAACCGTGGGGAAATTCTGGATGCCAGACAGGCCCAGTTCGCGCAGACTTCGCAGGAAGGGTGCCCGAATCAGAAAGGGGTCGGTGCCGCACACGCCGGCCAGCACGGGAGTGTGGCGCACGGCCGTCAACACCTCGCGGGCCATGTCCAACACGATCTCGTTGGCGTTGCCAAAGGGCAGCATGCCCGCCAGCGAGCCGCGCCCCGCCATCCGGAACCGGCCCGAATTGTAAATCACCAGCAGGTCAATGCCGCCAGCCTCCTCGCACTTGGCGGAGAGGCCTGTCCCGGCGCCGCCGCCAATGATGGGGCGGCCCGAGGCGATCTTGGCGCGCAGGCGCGCCAGGATCTCCGTGCGGCTGGAATCGCAAGTGGGCACGGGGAGCTAACGCATGAAGGCTTCGTGCAGGCCGCCGTCCACGGTGAGAATCTGGCCAGTGGTCTTGGAGAGGCGCTGCGAGATAAGCAGGAAATACGCCTCGGCCTGATCGGCGGGCGTGATGGGCGATTTGGTCAGCGTGCGGTCGGCGTAAAACTGCGCGAGCTTGCGGACGAGCACCTCGGTGGGCTCGTTCTCGGCAAAGGCGATGTTGTACTTGGCCAGCGATCCCAGAACGCGGTCGCGCGGAAACATGGCACTTCCCTGCACCACCGTGGCGGGCGCGACGCCGTTCACGCGCACGAGCGGCGCCAGCTCCATCGCCAGCTCGCGCACCAGATGGTTTGCGGCGGCCTTGGAGCAATCGTAGGCGAGGCTTCCCTTTTTGGGCACCACGGCGTTGGCGCTGGTGGTGAGCACCAGATTGCCGGTGAGGCCCTGCTCGCGCCACGTGCGCGCCGCCTCGTCGGCGACGACATAGCTGCCGGTGACATTGACGCCAAAGGTGAAGGCCCATTTGTCATCGGGAATGTGCCCCGTGGCGTCGCTGGGCCAGAAAACGCCCGCGGTGACGCAGAGGGCGTCAAACCCGCCGTACGCCAGCGCCACCTGATCCAACATGGCGCGGACGCTCTGCCGGTCGGTGATGTTGCACGCCAGCGCGATGGCCGGGCCGCAGTTGGAAATTCCCGAGCCAGCCAAGCCAATGCCGACGCCGTGCCGGTCGGTGATTTCCTTGGCGGTGGCGCGCGCGGCGTCTAGGTTGACGTCCACGCAGACGATGTGCGCGCCCTCTTTCACGAGGCGCAGGGCCGTCTCCCGGCCGATGCCGCTGCCAGCCCCGATGACGATGACCACCTGCCGCGCCAACTCCTTCTCTGCGGGCATGCGCCTGAGCTTGGCCTCCTCCAGCCGCCAGTACTCAATGTCAAACGCCTCCTGCTGGGGCAGGGCGACATAGGTATCAATGGCCTCGGCACCGCGCATCACCTCCACGGCGCAGGTGTAAAACTCGGCCGTGACGCGCGATTCGGATTTGTCCCTGCCCCAGGCGATCATCCCGCAGCCGGGGATGAGGATCACCGTGGGATTGGCGTCGCGCATGGGGGGTGAATCGGCGCGCTTACACTTGTTGTAATACGCCGCGTAGTCCTTCCGGTATTGCACCAGGCCCGCGGCCAGTTTGGCCTTGAGCGCAGCCGCATCGCCCGTCTGCGGGTTCCAGTCCACGTACAGCGGCTTGATCTTGGTGCGCAGAAAATGGTCGGGGCAGCTCGTGCCCAGCGCCGCCAGCCGCGCCGCGTCGCGTGAGTTCACGAAGCGCAGGATCTTCTCGTCGTCCTGCACCGTTCCGATGAGCCGCTTGTGCTGCGACACCTGCCCGCGCAGCCACGGCAGGATGGACACGAGCGTCGCGTGGCGCTGTGCGGGTGGCAACGCCGTGTGCTTCGCCCCGCCAAACGCCCGCACGTCGCCCCCCTTCAGCGCGTACTTCTGCTCGATGTAGGCGGCCGCCCGTTCGATGAAGTCAAGCGTGCGCAGGTAGCACTTCTTGTCGTCATTGTCCCACGAGATGAACCCATGCTGCCCCATCATGATGGCCGTGGCCTTGGGGTGTTTGCGCACGAGCGACTGCATCGCCAGCCCCAGCTCGAACCCCGGGCGCAGCCACGGCACGTACGCCATCTCGTGCCCGAAGATTTCCTTCGTCAGCACCGCGCAACGCCGTGTGGCCGCGATGGCGATGATGGCATTGGGATGCATGTGATCCACGTGCCGCGCGCCGATGAAGCTGTGCAGCGGCGTGTCGATGGAGCTGGCGCGCGGGTTGAGGTTGAACGTCGTGTGCGGGTAGGCGTCCACCATGTCGTCCTCGGCGCGCGACTTGAGGCCCTTGTCCCGGCGCCGCGCGTACACGGCCTGCAGTCCCATGAGCTTTTTCTGGTCGAGCGAGGAGAAGTTTTCGCGCGTGCTCGTGCGCAGATCGCCCCCCGAACCCTTCACCCACAGCACTTCCACCGGGCGGCCGCTCAGCGGGTCGGCCTCGCGCAGCTTGGAGGAGGTGTTGCCGCCCCCTGTGTTGGTGATGCGCAGATCTGCGCCAAGTTTGTTGGAGCGGTACACCAGCCGGTCCACGCCGCGAAGCTTGGCAGCCTCGGCGTCGTTCCAAAGGTTGTGGACGTGGTGAAAGGATTGGGTGGCCGGCGGCCGGGCTTTCGTGTGACTGCTTCCCATGCGGGCGTCATTACGTCAGCGACTCGCCGGCACGCGCAAGATTTTTTCAAGAGGCGCGGCCTAAGGCACCAGACGGTCGAAGCGATCGGCCGCCGCCGCCCACGCCGCGGCATCGCGCGGTTCAAACACCTCGGGTGCGAATGACCGGCGCACCACCGCGCGCGCCTGCGCCAGCGACTTGAGATGGCCCAGCGCCAACGCCTGAACCAGCACATTGCCCAGCGCCGTCGCCTCCGCCGGGCCCGCCAGCACCGTGCAACCGGTGGCATCGGCCGTGAGCTGGTTGAGCAGCGCGTTCCTGCTCCCCCCGCCGACGATGTGCAGCCTCTCTGCGCGACGCTGCGCCAATTGCTCCACCTCGCGCAGTCGGCGCCGGTAGAGCAGTGCCAGGCTTTCCAGCGCGCAACGAATGAAGCCCCCTGGCGACGCAGGAACTGGCTGGCCAGTCTGACGACAAAACTCGGCGATGGCCTGCGGCATATTGGGGGGGGTGAAAAACCGGTCGTCCTCGGGATTGATGAGCGGTCCAAATGCCGGAGCTTGTGCGGCCGCGTCCACGAGCGCGTCGTAGTCCATCGGCCGTCCTGCCGCCGCCCATGCGCGCCGGCATTCCTGCACCAGCCAAAGGCCGATGACGTTGCGCAGCAGCCGTGTCGTGTTCCCGACGCCAACCTCGTTTGTGAAATTGAGCCGCCGCGATTCGGGCGTGATGACCGGCGCGGGCAATTCCATCCCCAGCAGGCTCCACGTGCCCGAGCTTAAATACGCCCAGCCGCCGTCTTCCGCCGGCACGGCCGCGACGGCGGCGGCCGTGTCGTGCGAGCAGGAGGCGATGACCTGGGCGGCCCCCAAGCCCGTCTCCGCGGCCACCGCCGGCAACAGCGCGCCCAGTCGCGTGCCGCAGGGAACCACCGGCGGGAAGAGCGAGCGGCGCCAGCCGAAGGTGTTTAACAGCAGCGCCGACCAGTCGCCGCTCCGCGGATTGTAAAGCTGGGTGGTGCTGGCCAGCGAAACCTCGGCGCGCGCCACGCCGCTCAGCAGAAAGTGAAATCCGTCGGCGATGGGCAGCAGTTGGTGCGCCCGGTTCAGCCGGTCGGGCGATTCGGAGCAGAGCTGGTGGAGCGTGTTGATCTGCATGAACTGGATGCCGGTCTCTTCGTAGACCGTCTCCCATGGCAGGGCAGCGCGCACGATTTCAATGCCTCGCAGATTGCGGGCATCGCGGTAATGGTGCGTGTGCGCCATCACGTGGCCCTGTTCGTCCAGCAACAGGTAGTCCAACCCCCAGGAATCCACACTCAGGCTCGCGAGGGGAATTTGCCGCGCGCCGGCTCGCGCCAGGCCGGCCTTGATCTCGCCAAACAACCCGGCGATGTCCCAGCACAGCGCGCCCTCGAGGCGCAGCGGGAGGTTGGCGAAGCGATGCAGTTCCTCCAGCGACACGCGTCCGTCATCAAGCGTGCCGAGCATCACCCGGCCGCTTTCCGCGCCGAGGTCGCAGGCCAGATAATGCGCGGGCTGCATCGGGGTGTGGAGCTTGTGTAGGCCAAGCACGGGCCGCAGCCAAGGAATTCCACGACCTCATGCCTCGCAATTCCGGGCTTTCCCGCCGCGCCGGTTTCGTATTTAGTCTGCGCCCGCATGGGCAAGACTGCGTTGATGTTCGCCGGACAGGGGGCGCAGGTGGTGGGCATGGGCGCTGACTTCGCGGCGCAATTCCCGGAGGCCCGCGCGCTCTTTGACCGCGCGAACGCCGTGTTGGGCGATGACCTTGCAACGCTGTGTTTCAATGGTCCTGAGGCGGAGTTGACCCAAACCCAGCACGCACAGCCGGCGATATTCCTGACGAGTTGGGTGGCGCTTACGCTGCTCCGCGCACGCTGCCCCCAAATGCACTTTGACGCCGTGGCGGGACTCTCGCTGGGCGAATTCACCGCATTGGCGGCGGCGGGCGTGATGAGTTTCGAAGATGGGCTTGCGTTGGTGCGGCTGCGCGGCCGACTCATGCAGGATGCCTGCGAGGCGACGCAGGGCGGCATGGCGGCCATCTTGGGACTGGACGAGGGCGCGTCGCGCGAGGTGTGCGCGCAGACGGGCGTGGAGCTGGCCAACCTCAATTGCCCGGGGCAGTTGGTCATTTCTGGCGAGGTGGACCGCATCGGAGTCGCGTGCGAGATGGCCAAGGAGCGCGGTGCCAAGCGTGCGGTGGCGCTGCCGGTGGCCGGAGCCTACCATTCGCGTCTGATGGCACCCTCACAGGCCGGGCTGGACGACGCGCTGGGGCGCGTTGCGCTCAGCCTGCCGTCAGTGCCGGTGATTTCAAACGTGACGGCGAAGGCGCACGGAACCTGCGGCGAAATCCGCCGCCGACTCGTGGAGCAGGTGACGGCGCCGGTAAGGTGGGAAGAGTCGATGCGCGGGCTTCTGGCACAGGGTTTCACACGATTCATCGAACTGGGGCCGGGCACGACTCTCTGCGGTTTCATGCGGCGCATCGACAAGTCGGCGCAGGTGTGGAACGTGGCGGACACGGCGAGCCTGGCGGCGACGGTTCACGCGCTTGATGAAGCGGCGGCCGCGGCAGCAAATCCGTTGGAACAGAAAGAGGCGTCATGAGCGAACTAGCGGGACAGGTGGCGGTGGTGACGGGCGCGGGCCGGGGCATCGGCCGGGCGATTGCGCTCAAGTTTGCAGCGGCCGGAGCGGACGTGGTGTGCGTGTCGCGCACCGCGGAGAATTCTTCGCGCGTGGCGCAGGAGGTTCGCGCGCTGGGGCGCCAGGCGTGGGCTCATGCGGTGGACGTGGCAGACGGCGCCGGTGTGGCGGCGCTTGCAGACCAGATTCTCAAGGACTGCCCGCGGGTGGACAGTCTGGTGAACAACGCGGGCGTGACGCGCGACGGGCTTTTGATGCGGATGAGCGAGGCGGATTGGGACACGGTGCTGGACACCAACCTGAAGGGCGCATTCCATTTCACCAAGGCGCTTGCCCGGGCGTTTCTGCGGCAGCGCGGCGGGCGAATCATCAACGTCGCCTCGGTGATCGGCCTCATGGGGAACGCCGGTCAGGCCAATTACGCCGCCAGCAAGGCGGGCCTCATCGGGTTCACCAAGGCCATGGCGCGCGAGATGGGAAGCCGCGGGGTGACGGTGAACGCGCTGGCGCCAGGATTCATCGAGACGGACATGACCGCGGGCTTGAAGCCGGAAATGAAGGAGGAGCTGCTGAAGCAAATTCCCCTGGGTGTGTTAGGCCAGCCCGGGGACATCGCGGGCGCCGCGCTGTTTCTGGCGGGGCCTTGCGCGCGGTACATCACAGGCCAGGTGCTGACCGTGGACGGGGGCATGGTGATGGCGTAGCGCCCATGGCGCATCACGCCTCGGATTGCAAAATTGAACTTGGTGCTTGACGGGTTGGGGCGTTCGGCTAACAAGCACCCATCTTGGAAATGTTATGGCGGAGAGCATAGAAGTACGCGTTAGGAAGATCATCGCAGAGCAGCTGGACGTGAAGCCCGAGCAGATCACGCCGGAGGCGAAGTTCATCGAGGATCTAGGGGCCGACTCGCTCGACACGGTCGAGCTTGTCATGGCGTTGGAGGAGGAATTTGGCCAGCAGATCCCCGACACGGATGCGGAGCAGCTCCAGACCGTCGGTGATGTGGTGAAGTACATCGAGGGATCGCAGCGATAGTCCTCGTCGTGAAAGGCAGCACGGACCGTCGAGGGGGCGGCGCGCTGCCGTTTTTTATGGTTCCAAACGGGCATCGCAGGGTGGTGGTCACCGGGATCGGCGTGGCTTCCTCGCTGGGCACGGAGATTGACACCCTCTGGCAGGGCATCCTTGACGGGCGCTGCGGCATCCATCGCATCGAATCTTTCGACGTCACGGCCTACCCGTGCCAGATCGCGGCCGAGGTGCGCGGCTTTGATCCGACGCCGGCGTTTCCCTCCGCCAAGGAAGTGCGCCGCGCCGACCGCTTCACGCAGATGGGGGTTTTTGCGGGCTGGAAGGCTTTGCTCGATTCGGGCCTTCAGCTCGATCAGATGGATCGCGACCAGATTGGCGCGTACATCGGCAGCGGCATCGGCGGGCTGGCGACCCAGGAGACGCAGCACTCCATCCTCATGGAGAAGGGGCCCGGGCGCGTGTCGCCCTTCATGATCCCCATGCTGATCCTGAACATGGCCTCGGGCGTGTTCTCGATTTACTACGGCCTGCGCGGCCCCAACCTCGCCACCTGCTCGGCGTGCGCCACCAGCACCCACGCGTTGGGCGAGGCGTGGCGCACCATCAAGATGGCCGACGCCCAGGTGATCTTTGCCGGAGGTGCCGAGGCGGCCGTGGTGCCGATGGGAATGAGCGGCTTTGGCGCCATGCGCGCCCACTCTACGCGCAACGATGACCCGCAGCACGCATCACGCCCCTTCGACGCCCAGCGCGACGGCTTTGTC
>SYLI01000024.1 GCA_005809105.1 Verrucomicrobiales bacterium
CACATGTTCTTCGAGGGCGACCGCATCGACGCGATGCGGGAAATGATTCTGGCGGAGAGCCTCGGTGCGCGGGAGGCGGCGCTGGCCAAGCTGCTGCCCTATCAGCGCGAGGATTTCCACGGCATCTTCAAGGCTCTAGCCGGGCGGCCCGCCACGATCCGTTTTCTCGACCCGCCCCTTCACGAGTTTCTGCCGCACACCCCGGAGCAGCAGTCGGAACTTGCCAAGAAGCTGGGCATCCGCGCTGAGAGAATCCACGCGCGCGTCACGGAGTTGCACGAGTTTAATCCCATGCTGGGTTTTCGCGGCTGTCGGTTGGGCATCAAGTTTCCGGAGATCACCCGTATGCAGGCGCGTGCGGTGTTTGAGGCGGCGGCGCTGTGTGTGCGGGCCAAGGTGAAATGTCAGCCTGAGATCATGATCCCGCTCGTGGGTTTTCGCCGGGAGCTGGATCTGCAGGTGGCTCTTGTCCACGAGGTCGCCGCGCAGGTGCAGGCGGAGAAGAAAGTAAAGCTCAGCTACTCCGTCGGCACGATGATTGAGGTGCCACGTGGTGCACTCACGGCCGACGAGATTGCCCAGTCGGCTGAGTTTTTCAGCTTTGGCACCAACGATCTCACCCAGATGGCGCTGGGCATGAGCCGTGACGACTCAGGCTCGTTCCTCGGCACCTATCAGGATGCAGAGATTTTCAAGAAAAACCCCTTCGCGTCCATTGATCAGACGGGTGTGGGCCAGCTCATTTCAATCGCCATCGAAAAGGGCCGCAAGTCGCGCCCCGGCATCAAGCTGGGCATTTGCGGCGAACACGGGGGCGATCCCGACTCGGTGAAGTTCTGCCATCGCGCCGGGCTCACCTACGTTTCCTGCTCGCCCTTCCGAGTGCCCGTGGCTCGACTTGCCGCAGCGCAGGCAGCGATTGAAGAAGAACGCGCGGCAAAAACCAAGAAGCGGCGGTAGCCGCCTTTGATCAATCCCGCGCACAGGCAGCGCCATCATGCCGCGGAAGGTACGCACCAGGCCTAGGGCCGGAACAGTGGGCGAACGCCACATGCAAAGGCACGCCCGCACGCGGGCTCAGGCGCGGGCGTTCTACTCCGGCCAGATGCGCGACCGGCTTTACCCCGCGATGCGCAAATTCCTCGCGCGCATGGAACTCATGTTCATCGCCACGGCGGATGCCTCTGGTGAATGCGACTCTTCCGTTCGCGCTGGCCCGCCTGGTTTTGTGCGCGTGCTCGATGAGCGCACGGTTGCCTATCCGGAATATCGCGGCAACGGCGTGATGGCCAGTCTGGGCAACATCATCGAAAACGGCCATGTAGGGTTGTTGCTGGTGGATTTCATGCGCAGCTCGGTGGGACTGCATCTCAACGGCCCGGCGCGCGTGGTTGAGAATCGCGACATGCTGGCGCGTTCGGGTTTGCCCGAGACCATCCGCGCCGACTGCCTCAAGGCGCGCCCGCGCGTGGAGCGCTGGGTGGTGGTGGAGATTCGCGAGGCGTACATCCATTGTGCCAAGCACCTGCCGCGTTTTAAGAAACTGCCGAAACCCATCCACTGGGGCACCGACAGTGCGCGCCACAAGGGCGGCGACTTTTTCCAAGTGCGCCCGGCCTAATGCATCGACACGTCGCAGGTGCCAAGCCCGCCGCGATAGTAGTTAAACTGCACGTTGGGATGGTCGGCCAATAGCGACATGGGCACGGCGCTGTCGGCAAGCTTCTTCGAGATCATGAAGGCCGTGAGCCGTTGTCCGAAGGGATTGTCGTGCGTGCCCGCGTGCCAGATGGAGACTTTCTGGGCCTTCCATGTCTCCACGGGACCCACCGTGATGGCCTGTTGCGGCACCAGGGTGACATTGCCGCCGCCGCTGGTGCGCGCGTTCTGTGCGATTGTCACCGGGTGCAGATCCACCACTCGCGTCGCCAGCCTGCGGTATTCTTCCGGTGTGGGCGGGGCATGCTTGTGCCGGCCGCGGCGCGGCAGCGGGTCATTAAACGCCCAGTGCTTGATGTCGCCCTGTCCGCCCTGCATCACCACGCAACGCACCCCCGCGTCCCAACTCGCGCGATAGTCGCGCGTGTCGGCCTTGGGAAAGTGCAGGTTTGAGTCGGGCATCACGAGCCTTGGGTTGATACGATCAAAGCACAACTGCCGGTCGCACCGCTCAAAGGAGAGCGGGTGTGTGACGGGCACCTCGCGGCCCCCAATCACCCACTCGTCCATGCCCCAGAAATGCGCATGATGCAATTTGAGTCCCATCTCGTTGACGATGCGTGCCACGAGCGGCAGCTGCTCGGTGGGGCCAATGGGTCCGCAGATGCCGGCCGGGTTGTCCGGCGTGGCCTCTTTCCATGCGTGGATGTATTCCAATGCCTCGGCGCAGTAGAATTCCTCCAGCGTGTCGTAAAACACCACGCGGAACCCGGGTCTCGATAGTTTGCGCAGCGACTCGGGCGTGAGCCGGGCTGCAGCCTCAATGAGGTCGCGCTCCAGCGTGGTGTAATCCCACCAGTCAGGTGCGAGGACGCTTTGTTTTCTTGGCATGGGGTGTTTTGTGGGGAGGTTCCACGAGGGGCGCGTGGAACCGTGGGTTGACGAGGTAATCGCTCTGCAGCGCGTTGGCGAGGGGGTCCATCTCCGTGGACGAAAACCCCCAGTGCAAATGCCGGTGCCAGCCTTCGGCGTGGGCGAACCGCCCTGAGAGCTTGCCCATGCGGCGCGACCAGACATCCATCGCGCGCAGGTAGGAATTCATTCCCTGACTGGCGTCCAGCCAACCCTGCTGACTCTTGTGGCAGGCCAGCGCGGCCATCTTTGTGGCGTGCGACTGCGTCGTGTTCACGAAGGATCCTGGCGTCACGGGCCTGCGAAGTCCGTCACGCAGGCTGTGCGGCATGGCGTGGTATACCGTTACGTCGTGGTGGAAGGGTGCGCGCTGCGGTGTGGTTCTAAAGTTGGGCATGCCGTGGGCAAAGGCGGCCGTCACCGCCAGTCGGCAGGTGTTCATGTGGTCCTCCATGTAATCCTCAGGTGCGTGCGTGAGCACAATGGAAGGGCGGGCGGCGCGCACCACGGCCGCCACGCGCCGCAGCAGGGGCACGGTGTAGAGGATTTCCAGATCGTCACAGAGGGGCGCGTGCCAGCGTGCCCCCAGCGTCTGGGCGGCTGCGTTTGCCTCGAGGGCGCGAACCCGGCGCGTCTGGACGGCTCCCATCGCGACGCTGCCGCAGTTTCCGGTGGAGAGGTTGAGGTAATGCAGCTTCCAGCCGCGCCGGCCCAGTTCCAGCAGCGTGCCGGCCATGTAAAACTCGATGTCGTCCGGGTGCGCGGCAATCGCAAGCGCGACGTGCGGGGAGCGAGCCATGGACGCGCATCAAACCCGAAGCCCCCCGGACTGGCAATCTCCAATCAACCTCTCGCACCCCGCTGCGTGCAGAGGCATCCAGGCGATGTGATTGCCGTTGACCGGCCGCGGCCACCGCATAAGAGTTTCCAAGCAACCATGAAAATCCTGCTCTCCACTGCATTGCTAGTTGCTGCCCCCGTCGCAAACGCCGCCGACGCCAATCCATTCAAGTTCCGTGCGGTCGACGTGGATCAGGCCGTGAACATCGGCTACGGCCTGGCCATCGCCGACATCAATGGCGACGGCAAACCCGACATCGCCCTCGCAGATCAGAAGACCGTCCAGTGGTACGAGAACCCCTCTTGGAAGAAACACATCATTGCTGAAAACCTCACTCCGAAGGATCACGTCTGCATCGCCGCCGCCGACATCGACGGCGACGGCAAGGCCGAGATCGCCGTGGGAGCCGAATGGAACCCCGGTGACACCGAGAATAGCGGCGCGGTCTTCTACCTCGTCCCTCCGGCCGATCGCACCGGCAAGTGGCAACCGGTCAAACTCCACCACGAACCGACCGTTCACCGGATGCACTGGATAAAAAATCCCGCCGGCAAGTTTGAACTCATCGTCAAGCCCCTCCACGGCCGCGGCAACAAGGGAAACGAAGGCGCCGGGGGCAAAGTGCTGGCCTACACCGTACCCGCCAATCCCCGCGATGAGTGGAAGACGCGTGTCGTGAGCGACGCTCTTCATGCCAGCCACAATTTCCAACCCATCAATTGGGATGCCGACCCCGAGCACGAGATCATTCTCGGCGCCAAGGAGGGGCTCTTTTGGTTTGGCCAGAGCACGGGCACATGGAAGCGCCGCCAGCTTGCCGCCCAGTGGGTCGGAGAAGTCCGGGACGGCAAGCTCCCCGGCGGCCGGCGCTTCGTCGCCACCATTGAGCCCATGCACGGCACCACCTTGGGCTTCTATGCCGAACCGGACGGCGGCAAAGGGCCATGGGCTCGCGCCGTCCTCGACGAGTCCCTTAAAGACGGCCACGGACTGGCGGTCGCAGACCTCCTCGGACGTGGCAGCGACCAGATTATCGCGGGCTGGCGCGGCATGAATCCCAAGGGTGTTCCCGGCGTGAAAGTGTTTTACACAGATGACCCGGCCGGCAAGACGTGGCGCTCAGCTCCGGTTTCCGCCGGCGAAGTCGCCATTGAGGACCTCAAGGCCGCGGACCTTAACGGCGACGGAAAGGTGGATTTGATCCTTGCCGGACGCCAGACCAAGAACGTGCGCATCCTCTTTAACGAGCGGCAATAGCCTCGCGCACGGCAGCCGGTCTAGTGCTCCGCCTCCGACCGGGGAGGGGGCTCCCTCCATCCGGCGAGGGCAGCTACGGCGAACGCCACCATCATGGAGATGAGAAAGGGAGCCTGCCAGTGGCCGACGTGGGTGCCGTAGGCCCACACGGTGAGCGAGCAGAGCATGACGGCCATGCCGGTGCGCGCTCCGCCACGGCGCGTGTGAAGTCCCAGCAAGAGCAGCACAAAAAGGCCCGCGCCGCCGAAGGCTGAGGCTCCCGACACCAGTTTGTAGATCGACTCTGCGGAGAGCGCCAGCGTGCAGGCGACCACGCCACCAGCCAGGACGCACAGTCGCGAGGCGTGAAGCCGGTGGGCCTGCGTCCAGCGGGGGCGCAGGGGCACGAGGACATTCTGGGACACGACGGCCGCAGCGGCCAGCAGGGTGCTGTCCACCGTGGAGAGGATGGCGCAGAGCATGGCGCCGGTGAAGAGGGTGTAAAACACGGGGCTGAGATGCGCTCGCACGAGCGTGGGCAGGAACTGCTCCGGGTCGGCAAGATCGGGCACCAGCTGCGGCCCCAGTAGGCCCAATGTCGCGGGGATCAGCCCGGCCACCAGATACAGGCCGGCGCCCACGAGGCCGGCCTTGCGGGCGGTTTCAGGGGATCGGGCCGCCAGCAGGCGCGCGACCAACTCCTGCGTCACAACCGAGCCGCAGATGGGAACGGCCCATGCCTCCGCGCAGGCCCATGGAAACTTGCCCCCGGTGGACAGCGGGTTCCAACGGGCCGGGTCCATTTCCTGCATGAGTGTCAGTGGCCCCTTGTCGAGCGTGACCAGCACGGCAAAGAACACCACGAAGAGGCACACCAGAAGGATGGATCCCTGGAGGCAGTCGTTAAAAACGTCGGCACCCAACCCTCCCATCATGGTGTACACCATCACCACGGCGGCGGCGATCAGGATGCCCTCGCGCACCCCCAAGCCGAATGAGGCGTCCAGCACCTGGCCCAATGCGCGCAACTGTGCCGCGGCCCACATGAGGGACGTGGGGGCGAGGAGCAGCACGGCCAGCTTTTCCACGGCAGGCGAGTAGCGCCTGCGGTAGAAGTCGGGCAGCGTGGTGATCCGGCGGCGCCACAGGGGTGCGGCGAACACCAGCGCCACGAGCAGCAGACAGAGGAAGTATCCCAAGGGATCGGCCGATCCGCCGGAGAGCCCCTGCTCGTAAATGCGGCCTGAGGCACTGAGGCAGGTCTCCGCACCAAACCATGTGGCGAAGACGCTAAAACTGGCCAAACCCAGTCCTAGGCTGCGACCCGCCAGAAAATAGTCGTCGGGGGTGTGCACGCGGCGCGACACCCACCAGCCGATGGCCAGCGGTGTGGCGACACAGGCAAGGATGGCCAGCAGGCTCCCGTTCATGCTTGAATCCCTCGGGGGATGCTACGGGCCATGGGCATGGCTGGCAACGCGCGGCACAAGCCAAGGCAAACTTATGCTTTGAATTCGACAGGGGTTGCGACAACATCCCGGCCTGTTTTTTTTGCGGCTCCCCTAGTGGATTGTGCCGCCTCATCCATGAAACGCACACAGCATTGCAACGAGCTTCGGCCGGCGGATGCCGGAAAACCGGTGACGCTGGCAGGTTGGGTTCATTCGCGCCGCGACTTGGGCGGCGTGTTGTTCATCGACCTGCGCGACCGCGAGGGGCGCACGCAGACGGTGTTCGATCCGGCGGATCTGCCGGCGGAAGTGTTTGAGGCGGCCACCCGGCTTCACGCGGAGTCGGTGATCCAGGTTTCCGGCGTGGTGCGCGCGAGGCCGGCAGGCACGGACAATTCCAAGATTGCGACGGGCCAGGTGGAGGTGCTGGTGAAGGAACTCGCCGTGCTCAACCACGCGGAGGTGCTGCCTTTTCCGGTGGATGATCCGGAGGTGGCGGCCAAGGTTAACGAGGAGCTGCGACTTCAATACCGCTATCTGGACCTGCGCCGGCCGGAGATGACGCGCAACCTGCGCCTGCGTTCCAAGGTGGCCACCGCCACGCGCGTGTTCATGGAAGAGCAGGGCTTCCTGGAGGTGGAGACGCCCACCCTCTTCAAGTCCACGCCGGAGGGCGCCCGGGAATTCCTCGTGCCCAACCGCCGCGAGCCCGGCGCGTTTTACGCGCTGCCGCAGTCGCCCCAGCAGTTTAAACAGATTCTCATGTGCGCGGGAATCGAGCGCTACTTCCAGCTGGCGCGATGCTACCGGGACGAGGACCTTCGCGCGGATCGCCAGCCGGAGTTTACGCAGGTCGACATCGAGATGAGCTTCATCGACCGTGAGGACCTCTACGCGCTGATCGAGGGACTGCTGCGCCGCGTCTGGAAGAGGGCGCTGGGTGTGGACATCACGCTGCCCTTCCGGCGAATCACCTTTGAGGAGGCGCTCAACCGCTACGGCATCGACAAGCCGGACACGCGGTTGGGCATGGAGCTGGTGGACTTCACGGAGGAGTTCAAGGCAAGCACGTTCAAGGTCTTCAGCGGGGCGGTTGCGGCCGGCGGCGTGGTGAAGGCCATCAATGCGAAGGGCATGGCCGGCGCGACGCAGGGACAGATCGAGACGATGACGGCCCATGCGAAAAGTCTTGGCGCCAAGGGCCTGGCGTTCATCAAGGTGGAGCAGGGCGAATGGAAGTCCCCCATCGTGAAGTTTTTTGGCGAAAGTGAGAAGGCGTCGCTCACCCAGAAGCTGGCCATCGAGGAGGGCGACTTGATTCTCTTCGCCGCCGACCAGTGGCTCAACGCCTGCGAAATCCTCGGCAAGATTCGCCTCTACTGCGCCGACGTGCTCAAGGCGCAGGGCAGGCTCGTGGTTCCCGCCGACCGTTTCGATTTTCTTTGGGTGGTGGATTTTCCGCTGCTCAGCTTCGACAAGGAAATGGACCGGTGGTATTCCAGCCATCACCCCTTCACCGCGCCCGTGGCCGAGGACATTGCGCTGCTCAAGGCCGACCCCAAGAAGGTGCGAGGCCAGCACTATGATATTGTGGTGAACGGCGTCGAGCTGGGCGGCGGCTCCATCCGCATCCATCAGCCTGACGTGCAGAAGACCATTTTCGAGGAGATCCTCGCCATCAGTCCGGAGGAGACGAAGCTGCGATTTGGCTACATGCTGGAAGCCTTCAAGTACGGTGCCCCGCCGCACGGGGGCATCGCGCTCGGATTCGACCGCCTGATTGCCATTCTCTGCGGCACGTCCAGCATCCGCGATGTCATCGCCTTTCCCAAGACCGCCAAGGGAGTCTGCCTGATGACCGATTCGCCCGCGCCTGTGAGCGCGCGCCAGCTGCGTGACTTGCACATCGAAGTGAAGGCGGCGAAGAAAGAGTGAGAGCTTCTATCGCGTCGTCGCCACACCGCCCCATGTTCTCCCGGAAGAAAAGCTCCACCTCGCCTGAGACGGCCGCTGCGCCGACGGCGCTTGAGAAGAAACTCAGCGAACAAGCCGCCGCGGAGGCCGCGTCGCCGCCTGCCGCGAAGTCGCTCACGCTGGCGGAAGCAACGGCAGAATTGGCTGAGACGCGCAACCGGCTGCTCAGACTGGCGGCCGATTTTGAGAACTTTCGCCGCCGTTCCACCCGCGAAAAGGAGGACGCTTCGAAATACGCCATCCAGACGTTTCTCGAAAAACTGCTGCCGGTGCTCGACAACCTGGAGATGGCCCAGAAGGCCGCGACTGACGCAGGCGCCTCGGGCGCGCTGCACGATGGCGTTGGGATGATTCTGGGGCAGTTGCACGGCGTGTTGCGCGAAGCGGGAGTCGAGGAGATTCACGCCGCCGGAGGGCCTTTTGATCCGGCCCTGCACGAGGCCATTTCACAGCAGGAATCCTCCGACGTGGCCGAGGGCACCGTGCTCAAGCAATTCCAGAAGGGTTACAAGCTCAACGGACGGCTGGTCCGCGCCGCGCGCGTGGTGGTGGCCAGGGCGCCGGCCCAACCCGCGGGAAACTGATGGCCAAGCGCGACTACTACGAGGTGCTGGGCGTCGAACGCACGGCCAGCGCCGAGGAGCTCAAGAAGGCCTATCGCAAGCTTGCCGTCAAGTTTCACCCGGACAAGAACCAGGGCGACAAACAGGCCGAGGAGAAATTCAAGGAGCTGGGCGAGGCCTACGAGGTTTTGAGCGATTCGCAGAAGCGCGCGGCGTACGACCAGATGGGCCATGCGGCTTTTCAGCAGGGCGGAGGCGGTGGGGGCGCGCACAACCCCTTCGACATTTTCGAGCAGGTGTTTGGCGGTGGCGGCGGCATTTTTGAGGAGCTCTTTGGCGGCGGGCGGCGCAATCCCGGAGGCCCGCAGCGGGGTGCCGACCTGCGCTACGACATGCAGCTTCAATTCGAGGAAGCCGTGCTGGGTTGTGAGAAGCACCTCACCATCCCGCGACTGGCGGAATGTGAGGACTGCCACGGCAGCGGCGGCCAGCCGGGCAGTTCGCGCCGCCGTTGCAACCCCTGCGGCGGACAGGGCCGCGTCATGGCCACCCGCGGGTTTTTCTCCGTCCAGCAGACCTGCCCGCAATGTGAGGGCATGGGCACGGTGGTGGACAAGCCCTGCCGCTCATGCGCCGGCAAGGGCAGGCGTCAGCGGCAGACGCCCATCACCCTCAAGGTGCCTGCGGGCGTGGACACCGGCACGCGCCTGCGCTCGTCGGGAAACGGCGAAGCGGGCCAGCGGGGCGCGCCCAGCGGCGACCTTTACGTGGTCTTGCACGTGCGGCCTCACGAGATTTTCGAACGGGACGGCGAAGACCTGGTCTGCGAGGTGCCCACGAGCTTCATCGTCGCCGCCATGGGCGGTGAGCTGCGCGTTCCGACGATGACGGGCTCCGCGAGCATCAAGATTCCCGCGGGCACCCAGTCGGGCACGGTCTTTCGATTGAAGGGCAGGGGAGTCGCCAGCCTGCAGGGCCACGGTCATGGCGACCTGCACGTGCGGGTGCTCGTGGAGGTGCCCGAGAAACTCAACAAGGCCCAGCGCGCCAAGCTGCAGGAATTTGCCGACTTGTGTGGGGACGAGGTGAACCCGCAGAGCCGGAGCTTTCTGGAACGAGCGCGCAACTTTTTCCGCTGATGCACCGGTTCTTCATCGCGCCCGACCAGTCGGGCCAGTCGGAGGTGGTGCTCGACGAGCGCGAATCGCACCACGCCGCCAACGTGCTGCGCCTGCGTGAAGGCGAGCGGGTGGCGCTGCTCGACGGGCAGGGCACCGAGTGCCTGTGCGAAGTGGTGTCGGCCGCCGCCCCGGCCGTGCGGCTGCGCGTGCGCCAGCGCAATCCCGTCGCGCGTCCGCCCTACCGTATCACGCTGCTGCAGGCGATGACCAAGGGCAAGTCGATGGACGCCATCATCCAGAAGGCGGCCGAGCTGTGCGCCGCACGCGTGGTGCCGCTGGCTGCGGAACGTTCGGTGGCGCAGATTGACGCGGAAGACCGGCAGTCGCGGGTGGACAAGTGGCGCGCCATCGCCATCGACGCCATCAAGCAGTGCGGCTCGGCTTGGCTGCCGCGCATCGAGCCGCCGATGTCGCCGCGCGAGTTTCTGGCCCGTCAGGAGCGGTTCGACCTGCCGCTCATTGCCGCGCTGCACAGCCAGAGCCGGCATCCCCGCGACCGGTTTCGCGCCTTCGCCGAGGAGCACGGCCGCGCGCCGGCCACGCTCTGCATCTGGGTGGGGCCTGAGGGGGATTTCACGCCTGCGGAGGTGAACGACATCCTCTCTTGCGGCGCGCAGCCCATCACCTTGGGGCCGGTCATCCTGCGCAGTGAAACGGCGGCCGTGTACTGCCTCTCGGTGCTCAACTACGAATTGCAGGCATTGCCTGTCTGAAGGCGCGCGCCTTCAGGGCGCGTTTGTTCCCACGAGCGCCTTGAATTCCGGAAGGCCGCGCAGGTTGTCCAGGCTGTTGGTGGTGCGGATCCATTGGCGGATATTCACGCGGCTCGCGCCCGGCCCGGCCTTCTCCCACGCCTGCTTAAGGGAAAGCAGCGCGCCGTTGGTCTGGCCGCGCTTGTTTTGAACCACAGCGAGGTCATACCACGCGTCGGGGCGTTCGGGCGTGAGCTGCGCGATGCGTTCGCGCACGCCCTGCTCATGCTCCGAGTCTCCCAGCGTCTGGTAGGCGTGCGCGCATAACACCAGCAGGGGCGCGCTGGCGTTGGTGGGCGCGGCCGTGCTCTCGGCGAATCGGCGAATGTCCGTGGTCCGGTTGAGCGTGCGATAGGCCTGGATGAGCGAGTAGGCGGCCATGGGATTGGTGGGGTCCTTCTTCCACGCCTGCTCCAGCTGCGACACGGTGGCCGACAGGGCTTTCTTCTGGTACGCGGCGAACACGCCGGCCACCGCCATCTGGCCGATGCCTCCGGGTTGGAGCAGGTGCTGGATTTCCTTGGTGTACGCCTGCGCCTCCTGCGCGCGGTTTTCCTGCAGCAGCTGGTGAATCAGCACGCAGGCGCCCAGGATGGGATCGCCGCTGAGGAAACGAGAGTCCATCACGCCACCGAGCCTGGCGAGCTTCAGGGCGCCCTCGGGATCGGACAGCGCGAACTGGGAGCGGGCGTGATGCCGCACCAATCCCATCATCCCCTCGCGGGCCCGAAGGTCGGAGGGGTCCATCCGAAGGGTGGATTCGATGAGGACTCGCGCCTTGGCGGCGCGATCGTCCAGTGTGCCGCCCTTCTGCTCGAGCAGGAAGCTCAAGTAGCGATAGGGCGCCTCGGGACTCGAGGGGCAGAACGCGAAGCTCTGTCGGTAGGCAAAATCGGCCTCGGCCAGCAGGCGCTCCTGCTGCTGCTGTAAACGCAGGAGCCGCGCCGCCTCGGGGGGCTGGGAGGCGGCCGGGAGCGCGTTAATTTGCCGGATCTGCTCCTGGCATTGCCGGGCGCGCCAGGCGTAGAGCTGGGCGATGCTCACCCGCAGCTTGGCAAACGCCCTTTGCGCCACGTAGTCGCGCAGAAAGCGCCGCTGGCCGGGAGTGTGGCCGGTGTGGTCGCGGCGCAGGAAAACCCGATCGGCCCAGCGCGCGATGGTGTCCACGGGCGTGTCGGGCTGGACGATGTCCCCGTTGAGCTGGCGGGCGTAGCCCAGCCAGAATGCGCGGTCGCGCGCGAGGATGGCGTCGAGTTTTTCGGGCGGCCACTCGTGCTGCGACTCGCGTTCAATCTTGAAGATGATGCCGTAGGGGACGAGGTGCGGGTACATCCAGTCCAGCGCGAGGCTTTCCTCCACATAGAACTCGTGCCCCGGGTTCTGGCGGAAGGTGATTTCGGTCAGGTCGCCGTTGATGGCCCACACGGCTTCGTCGGTCGTGCTGGCCGTGCTGCGCGCGCGCTCATGCGAGGCCTGCAGGTCGTGGACGGTCGGGATGTAAATCTCGCGCGCAGGGTAAACCCCCGCCGGGGCGGCGCGAAAACAACCGGGGAAGGCGGCCTGCAGCAGCAGGCGGTTGAGCCGGATGCGTGCGTCCGAGTAGGGGTTTTGGTGCAGCAGCCGGCTCGTCTCGGCGTCGAAAGCAACGGCCGCGAACCGCGCGGGGTCGTACAGTCGGCTCCGACACAACCCCTCAACAATGCGCGCACGCTCTTGGATGGATTGGGCCAGGCTCGTGTCATCCGCCAAGCCCGGATTTTGCGAGCACAGATCGAGAAGCCGGCTGTCGTTGGTGCGCACGTTTTGCTTCAGGCGCTCCAGGTGGTTCGTGCCGTCCGCGGGGAGATCGCAGAAGCGCAGCAGTTGCTGGATCGCCAGTTCGCGGTCGGCCACATGCGCGCTCAGGGGTGAGAGCGCCTGCGGTTCAAACCCAGACCAATTCGCATGCAGGAGCCGCCGCTCGGAGAGATCCAGGCCGGCGAGCGCCTTGCGCTGTTCCAAATGGTGGCGGACTTCGCTCTGGAGAATCTGATTGAGGTCATCCACCAGGCTCTCACGGCCGTGGGTTGAGACATCCTTCGCGGAGAGCCGCTGGCGCGTGCGCTCGGTGAGCAACGGCAAGATCCAGGCGCTAACCGGGTTTGACGAATCAAGCAACTGGTCTCTGAGGCGGGCCATGTCCAGGATGTCCTGCGTGCGCAGCAACGAGCTGCCGGCGCGCCGGTCGCGTTCCACCGATTCCCCAAACGTGTCCAGAGCGGCGTCCATCGGTGCCACGGCGCGCGCCGCAAAGCGACGGCCGCCGAAGAGGCGTTCCTCGGAAAGGGCGCGGTCGAAACTTAAACGGCTCTCCAGCAGTCGGCCGTTCCAGTCGTTGGTGAGGTCGCCAAGCTGGGAGGAGAGTTGGATGGCCTTCATGTGCAGCGCCTGAGCCTGCTGGCGGTACGGATTGCCGGCGGGAAGATTGTTGGCCGTCCACTCCAGCCGGCCGATGAGGTTCTTCGGATCCACCGTTGGGGGGATTTGGATTTTGCTCAGAGTCTCGTCGAGACTTGCCAGGAGCGAATTCATGTCCGAATTGATCGAGCTCGCTGGCCCCTTGAACTCGGCGTCGATGGCCGCCTGCTGCCGATTGAATTGCTCGGTAAGCCCGCCGGCCGATTCCGGATCAGCCACAAGGGTCTTGAGGAAGGACTCGTCGAACTGGCGGCTGCGGTTGTAGTGCGCGCGGATGTACTGAAGGTAGGTTGCGTCGGCCAGCGCGTTCTGGGTGATGATGAACACGTCGCGCCGGTCGAACGACGCATCGGTGCGGTGCTTCGGCGCAACAAGGCTCTCGCAAAAAATCATGTAGGTGGGACAGAACCGGCCCGCGTCGGTTCCCCCAAAGAGCACTGCGTCGCGCGCCATGGCTGGATAGAGGGGCCGTGCGTCGCCTCCAGTGACGGGCGGGGCAAACATATCGCGGCCGTACCAGTAGCCAAAGTAGTGGCCGGCAAGTTCGTTGTCCCACCAGTTGGAGAGGGCATGGCGGGCGGGAAAGAGTGACGCGCAAGAGAGCAGCAGCGCCAAGGGCGCACGGCTGGGCCGCAGCACCAGCGCCAGCAGCACCAACCCGAAGAGCATGGCACCCAAGAGCGGCGCGGCTTGGAGCAGTGGCGCTTCATATCGCGAAAACGCATGCAGCACGGACATGGGTGCGGCGCTAATGGCCGTCTGGCTAAAGGGCCACCAGCAAAGTTCCAGCCCCATCAACACGGCCGCGCCAATCAGCAGCGGCTTGCGCGCTTCCACCCAGCGGCACATGGCCATGCCCAGCGCCAGCGCCAGTCCCCATCCCACGCCCAAGGCAACGAAGACATGCGCGGACTCGAAGAACACCTTGTTGAGGTGGCGCTGCTGCTCCGCGCCTTCGATATTGCGAAAGATGATGAGCAGCAATGTGAGGCTGGCAAAGAGGATGGCAATTCCTGCAAGCCAGCGCCTTTCGCGCGGGCCCAAATAACGCCAGCAGAGAAAGGGCAGCAGGCCCAGCAGCAGATAGGCGGGGTAGAATTCCTGCAACGTCTCGTCCACGAAGATGCCCACTTGTCCGCCGTCGGCCACTCCATTGCCGTCCCAATCCACCAGCACGCGGCTGAAGCTGTCAGAGGTCTCCTGCGAGGGGTTTGTGTACTGGCCACGCGTGACGGCGTGTTTAAGGCCCTGCGCCATGCGCGGGTAGGCCCAGTTCATCGGGGGATTGGTGAGCGAACTAAGCGGCATGAAGAGGTAGAAGGACACGCCCGCCAGTGCCGCCAAGATGAAGCCCGTCAGCGGGCGCCATTGTTGGAGTGGCAGCGCGCCCGGAAGCGATCTCCCAAATGCCCGCAAGCACGCCCACGAGAGCAACCCCACGGCCAACAGGACAAACGCCGCGGAGAGTTTGTTGGCCGCCGTCACGTGCGCGGCAGCCATGCGCCTCCATTCCTGCGCGATGCCGGCGAGATTGCCGGCGACGATGCCGCGGCTGGAGAGCAACTGATGCACCCAAAGCAGTGCCAGCAGGGTGAAAGAGCCAATGAGGATGACGCAGAGCCAGCTGCGGGGCGAGCGGTTGTCGGCGCTGAGGGCCGCGTGAAGGAGCAGCCCGATGGCCCCACCCAGTAGCAGCATGGCCAAAGACAGGAGCATGCGGTCGGCAAACTTGTAATAGGTGGACCAGACGGCCTTCAGGTTCCAGACCTCGTGGGATGAGGGCAGCGCCTGCGAAAGCGGCCCGACAAATGCACTCCAGCAAAAGGCGATGAGAAGCGCACTCAGCGCGAACGCTCCTGCGAGGAGAAGGCCCGAGACCGAAGGCGCCCCTTGCGCAGGCAGGAGGTGCCAGAGGGCCAGCAGCATACCGCCAACACCGATGAGATTGAAGAGGCCAAACATGAGGAGCTTGCTGTGCTGCGTGTCGGCAACTTCGTTTCTAGACATCCAGAGCAGCCCGGCCAAGTACACCAGCGTATTGAAGAGAAAGAAGTCGCGGCCAATCTCGCGACGCCGAAGCAGGATGATGACTTCCAGCCCCACGGCAGCCAGCAGCAGCGTCTGGTGGTTGGCGAGGCACAGGCCAAAGAGCAGCCCGGCTGCGTAGAGTGGCCCGTTGCGCTCCGGCGCAAAAAACCAGCGCATCATGAGTGCCAACACCGCGACGAAGGTGAACGTGCTTAAGGTGTACACCTCGACGATGACGGCCTGGCTCCACATCGGGCCGGTGAACCCGAAGATGGCGCCGCCGGCAAAGCCTGCCACAACGCCGATGGCATTTCGGGTGGAGGACTCAAGCCCGGCGAATCCGGAGGGGCTTAGCAGAAGCCGGCTGCCGCGCGAAATCATGAGCGCCACAAGTCCGCACGAGAGCGCCGCCGCCACCGCCGACGACAAGCCCACCCGCCATGCGATGCTGCCGGTGGGAACCAGCACCGTGAAGAGCCACGTGTAGATCGTCCAGAGTGGGTATCCCGGTGCGTGGGGCACGCCGGCGTACATGGAGGCGGTGGCCAGTTCCCCGGAATCCTCCGGGGTCAGGTTGGGTGCCAGTGTGAAAAAATAGACCAGCAAGGTGGCCAAAGCGGCCGCGCTGAAGGCCAGCCAGTCGGGCTTCTGATAGAAGGGCAGCGGCTCGCTGGTAAAATCCCCGGACCGTCCCCATCGCAGCAGGAGGGCAGGCTCAACCACTGCAGGTGCCGGGGTGGCTGCGGGCGTTACTGGGGCCGGTTCGGCGGCCGCAGCTTGGGCAAGCACATCCGCAGGACCGGGCGCGGACGGTCGGGACGCGGCGCGGTCTCGTTTGTGCTTTGCCATGAAGTACGGCCGCCCTTTGGCAGCGCGGGAGGAGTCTTGAAAGCAGGCGGGCTCTTGTCCACCCAAACTTATTCAAGCGGGCCCTCAAGCCGGCCAGCCCAGCAGCCTGCCGCCTTGGTAGGTGACGAAGGCCATCACCCAAGCCAGCGCGGTCATGTAGAGGAGCTGGAAGAGCGGCCACTTCCACGAGTTCGTCTCGCGGCGGACAATGGCGATGGTGCTGACGCATTGCAGCGCGAAGACGTAGAAGACCATCAACGTCACCCCCACGAGCGGGGTGTAGGCGCTCTGGCCGTCGTCGCGTTTTTCGCTTTTAAGGACTTGGGCGAGGCTGGCGACGCCGACGTCGGAGTCGTCCACCTCGCCGACGTTGTAGACCACGGACATGGTGCTCACAAAGACCTCGCGCGCGGCAAAGCTGGCGACGATGCCGATGCCCATCTTCCAGTCGAAGCCCAGCGGCGCGATGGCCGGTTCAATCCAGTGGCCGAGGCGACCGGCAAAGGAGTGACGGAGTTTTGCGCCCTGCTCCTCCTTGTCGAGCCTCTCTCTCTCTGCTCGAAAGGCCTTTTCTCTCGCTTCGGATTCCTTGTCATTCGGAAGAGTCGCGAATTTTGGAGCGCTGGCTTCGAGTTTGGCGCGCGCTGCCGAATACTGTCCCTCAATCTCAACGCTCTTCGGATACGTCGCCAGAAACCAGAGCAGGATGTTGATGCCGAGGATGATCGTGCCCGCCCGGCGCAGGAATAATTGGGAGCGGTCCCACATGTGGCGCAGCGTCACCGAGAGCACCGGGCGCTTGTAGGTGGGCAGCTCCATGATCATGAGGGGCGCCTGCCCCTTGAGCAGCGTCTTCTTAAACACCCAGGCCACGGCCAGCGCACCGACAATCCCCAGCAGGTACATTCCGAGCATCGCCAGACCGTGAAGGCCCAAGACGCCGCCCCAACGTACGTCCGGAAGGCATGCGGCGATGAGCACGGTGTACACCGGCAGCCGCGCCGAGCAGCTCATGAGCGGCGCAATGAGGATGGTCGCCAGCCGGTCTTTGGGGCTTTCAATAATGCGCGCGGCCATGATGCCGGGGATGGCGCAGGCGTAGGAACTCAGCATCGGGATGAAGCTCTTGCCGTGCAGGCCGACCTTGCTCATGAGGCGGTCCATGAGGAACGCCGCGCGCGACATATAGCCGGTGTCTTCCAGCAGGCTGATGAAGAGGAAGAGCAGCAAAATCTGCGGGAGGAAGATGACCACCGCGCCGACGCCGGCGATGACGCCTTTGACGAGCAGGTCGTTGAGGTCGCCGGGGGGCAGGAGGCCGCCGACCCATTCGCCGAGGGCGTTCACCACGGTCTCAATCCAGCCCATCGGCACCTGCGCAAAGGTGAAGATGCCTTGAAACATCAGGGCCATCAGCCCGACGAAGATGGCGAGGCCCCAGAACTTGTGCGTGAAGACGCGGTCGAGCTTGTCGCTGACAGTCTCGTGCGGAACGGCTTCCTCCGTGACGCTGGCGGCGATGATGTCCGCGATGCGGGCGTAGCGGGCCTCGATGGTGGCGGTGCGCCAATCCACGCCAGCAGCTTCGAGGCGCGCGCGCGCGGCGGTGACAGCGGCGCACAGGTCGGCGGGATAATGGGCGGTGCTGGTGGCGAGGGCTTTGTCGTCAGAGAGGAGCAGGAGAGCTTCGGCTTGCGGGGAAGTCCAGCGCTGCGGGAAGGCTCTAACCAAAGCGGCAGAGAGGTCGGATAGCTCGGCGGTGAAAGCGGCGGGCTGAGAACCGAAGAGGGCGGCAGGAGGCTCGTCACCTCGTCTCCGTCCGAGGGTCGCGGCGATATGTTGGCTCAGTTCGGTCACGCCTTCACCAGCGCTCGCGATGAGCGGGAGGACGGGGACGCCGAGTTCCTTCGCAAGCGCAGCGGCATTCACAGTGTGGCCGTTCTGCTCGGCCACGTCGGTCATGTTCAGACCGAGAATGGTCGGGTAGCCCAACTCGATGACTTGCGTGGCGTAGTAGAGGTTGCGCTCAAGGTTCGAGGCGTCCACGACCACCACGACCAGCGACGGCGCGGGCACGTCGTCGAGACGGTGGAACAGGATGTCACGCGAGACCTCCTCGTCGAGAGACTTGGGGCTAAGGCTGTAAGTGCCCGGCAGGTCGAGGATGGTGATGCCCTCCGCGCCCTTGAGCGCGCCTTCCTTGCGCTCGACGGTGACGCCCGCGTAGTTGCCGACCTTGGCGCGCAAGCCAGTCAGCGCGTTGAACAGCGTGGTCTTGCCGCAGTTCGGGTTGCCAGTGAGGGCGACATAGCGTTGGGGGGGGCCGGACATCGGGATTAACGCAAGGACACGGGGGCAACGAGAGGATAGAGGGGAGAGGATAGAAGATAGAGCCGCATCCAAAGCCGGTCTTGGCTATCCTCTATCCTCTCGCCTTGTTTTACAGTGCATGGTGCTCACTTTGGCTTCACCAGAATCAGCTCCGCCTCGTGCTTCCTCAGCGTCAGGTTGTAGCCGCGCACCTTGATTTCCACCGGGTCGCCGAGCGGGGCGAAGCGCACCAGCTCGACTTGCGTGCCGACGAGCAGGCCCATCTCCATCAGCCGGGACTTGTCGGCGCGCGGGACGTTGATGGCTGCGACCTTGGCGGCGGTGCCCAGGGCGAGCGACGTGAGCGGTTGGAGCGAGGTTTCCGGCATGGCGGAGCGGGACGGAGGTTACGCGGCAACGAGAGGCCAGACTTGCGGCGGCTTGCGAATTGTTTCCGGTCGCTTGCGCCGGTCAGGTGGGCTTGGGCTTGGAGTTGGGCGCAGGGATGTGCTCGACCATGATGGTCTTGGCGAGCTGGGAGCTGATACCAAGGCGGGCGTTGCAGACCTGGCAGATGATGTTGGTGTGCTTCATCAACAGACGGATGCGCTGTTCCTCGCAGAAGCCCATTTCGCGCAGCCGGTTGGTGACTTCCGCCGAGCCGTTGAGCTGCTTGATGCGGACGGAGACGCCGGGCAGCACCGAGTCGAGCGCGCACAACTCAGGCTTGGGGCATTCCCCGGGCGGCTGGCTGGACGATTCGTTTCCGCTGGTCACGGCGTTGTCAGTTAAGGCGAGTTGGGACTGCGATTCAAGGGCTGCGATTCAGCGCGCTCCCTTGCTGGCGGGTGCGAGCAGAATCGCGCAGTTCCAAGTCAGAAACTCTCGGATGACCGGAAGGTGCACGAGAAAGGCAAACTCCGGGTAGTAGCGCGGGGCCAGCCTTCCGATGCGCAGCGCGGGGTTCGCCCGCAAGGTCCGCAAGGTCTTACCGATGGAGGTGTAGAAGAGGTTTTGCCCCGGTGTGTGCAGGCGGGTCTTGCCGGTCACGCGCTCCCACACGCGCACGCCGCGCTCCACGCCGAGATAGTGGAACGGCGAGAACTCATGCCCGCCCCACGGCGAGAGCCAGTTGGTCCAACTTAGGTAGCAACGCCCGCCGGGCTTGATGAGCAGCGGCAGCGCGGCGAGCAAGCGGTCGGGGTGCGGGAGGTGTTCGAGGACATTCGAGCAGATGACCAAGTCGTATTGGCCGAGCGTGGCGAAGTCGTCGCGATCAATGTTGAACTTCTTGAACGGCAGATGCGCGTTCTCCGGCAGCACGAAGCTGTCATCGTCGGAGAGCGTGACCTGCGCGCCGGTCTTCGCCACCTCGCCGCCCACGTCGCCAAAGCCGCAGCCGAGATCGAGCACCGTCGTCGTCGGCTCGAACTTCACGCCTTGCCGCTGCATCCAGCCGATCGCGTCGCGCGCCTGAAGCTGGTAGAACTCGGGGCTGCCGCCCTTCGCCTTGAGAAAGCCGTAAATCAGCTTGTGGATAATCATTCGCCCGGACGGGATATTGGCGAAAGTGCGCGGACCGGGCGAGAAAAAATGCGGCTGGCCGCTCACTGTGTCGACATCCGCCAGCTCACCGTGGAAGATTTGCCTTCCCCGTAACTCCGTTCCCGCGACACTGCGTCTGAGCCTGACACATGAACCGCACGATCCTCGCCCTCCTCTCCGCGTTCCTCACCCTGCTCTGCGCCCCCGCCCCTGCCGCGCCGAAGCCCAACGTCCTCTTCCTCGCCATTGACGACCAAAACGACTGGATCGGCTGCCTCGGCGGGCATCCGCAGGTGAAGACGCCGAACATTGACCGACTCGCCAAGCGCGGCACGCTGTTCACCAACGCCCACTGCCAAGCGCCGCTCTGCAATCCCTCGCGCTCCAGCCTGCTCACCGGCCTGCGCCCGTCGTCCACCGGCATTTACGGCCTCACCCCTGGCTTCCTTGACGTGGACGCCACGCGGAACCATGTCACGCTGCCGCAAACCTTCACGAGCGCGGGCTACTTCACTTACACCTGCGGCAAAATTTACCACGACGGCTCTGTCAAGCCGAAGGACCGCGCCGCCGAGTTCAACGAATGGGGCCCCGCGCCCGGCATCGGCAAGCCCGCCCAGCGCATCAACAAACTTCCCGGCCCACAGCACCCGGCGATGGACTGGGGTCCGTTCCCCGAGAAGGATGATGACGGTGGTGATTACAAGATTGCGACCGCCGCGACGGAAGCCTTGCAGAAAGCGCCGAAGGACAAGCCGTTTTTCGTCAGCGCCGGCTTCCGCCTGCCTCACGTGCCGTGCTTCGCGCCGCAGAAGTGGTTCGATCTCTACCCGGACGCCACGCTCCAGATGCCGCCCATCAAACCCGGCGACCGCGACGACACGCCGCGTTTCTCCTGGTATCTGCACTGGAAGCTCCCCGAGCCGCGCCTCGTCACGCTGGAGCGGCTCAATGAGTTCCGCCCGCTCGTGCGCGCCTACCTCGCGAGCATCAGCTACATGGACGCGCAAGTCGGCCGCGTGCTCGACGCCCTCGACGCCACCGGTCGCGCGAACGACACCATCATCGTCCTCTGGAGCGACCACGGCTGGCATCTCGGCGAGAAGGGCATCACCGGCAAAAACACGCTCTGGGACCGCAGCACCCGCGTGCCGCTGATCTTCGCCGGACCGGGTATCGGCAAGGCGGCGAAGTGCGGCCGCCCCGCCGAGCTGTTGGACATCTTCCCCACCCTGCTCGAACTCGCCGGCTTCCCCACGCGCCCCGACCTCGAAGGCCACAGCCTCGTCCCGCAACTCAAGAACGCCGCCGCACCACGCCAGTGGCCCGCCATCACTACGCACAACCAAGGCAACCACGGCATCCGCACCGAGCAGTGGCGTTACATCCGCTACGCCGACGGCTCCGAGGAACTCTACGACATGGCGCGCGACCCGAACGAGTGGACCAACCTCGCCGCATCCCCGCAGCACGCGAAGGCCAAGGCCGACCTCGCCAATTGGCTTCCGAAGAAAGACGTGCCCGCCGTCCCCGGCAGCAAGCACCGCATCCTCACTTACGATCCGCAGACGAAGGCCGTCGTGTGGGAGGACGAGCCGGTGAAAGCGAGCGAGCCGGTGCCGGTGTTTTGAAGCTGCCTTGGAGCCGCCACTCGGTCTCTGTTAGCCTCACTCGCACATGGGCGAACCTTGGGCATCGGATTGGGTTGTGGCGCACGCGGCGACTCTGGCGCGAAGTTTCCGTCGCTGGCTGGGACGCGACTTGTTGCCCGGCATCTCGGAACGTCGCGCAATTGCCGAAGCGCTCTTCGCGGTGCCCTTCGTCCTCGTGTCGCACGGCACGCAGGCTGACCCGGTGTTGAACTACGGCAACCGCGCCGCGCTTACGCTTTGGGAACTGTCCTGGGAAGAACTCACCCGCACGCCGTCGCGCCTCACCGCCGAGCCGGTCGCCCGCGAGGAGCGCGCGCGACTGCTGGCGGAGGTGACGCAGCACGGGCACATCGCCAACTACGCCGGCGTGCGCATCGCGAAGTCAGGCCGCCGCTTCCGCATTGAGCGGGCGATCGTGTGGAACCTGCTCGATGAAGCAGGCGCTCACTGCGGGCAGGCTGCGATGTTCGACCGTTGGGAATACCTGTGAATCCCACACCACTCCAACTCTGTCACCTGCTGGCATGCCTTGCCGTAGCGTCTGCCGGTTGCGAGCGGAAGCCTTCCCCGGCTCCTGCTCACGAAGTGAGCATTCCAGCTGCCGCCCCAGCCAAACCACAGCCCGCACCGCCACCGATCTCCCCGAACTCCGCGCCGCGCGCCTCGCACATCGTCCTCGTCAGCCTTGACGGCGCGCGTCCCGACTTCGTGCAGCAGGCCCGGATGCCCACGTTACACGCGATGGCACGCGAGGGAGCAACGACCTGGAGCGCGCAGACCATCGTCCCGCCGCTCACGCTGCCGGCGCACACGTCCATGCTCACCGGCCTTTCGGCAGAGCAGCACGGTGTCTATTGGAACTACTGGATGCCCGCCTTCGGCACCTTGCGCGCGCAGACAATTTTCATGCTGGCCAAATCCAACGCCCTTTCCACCGCCGTCTTCTCCGGCAAGGACAAGCTGGCCTATCTGTTTCCCACCGGCTCGGTGGACATCGTCTCGTTTCCGCTGACCGACCCGCGGGACTTCTCCGGAACGAACGTCTTCTCCGCACGCGATGTCGCGATGCAGGCGGTGAAGTATTTCGAGCAGCGGAAACCTCACCTGACGTTTGTGCATTTCCCCGACGCGGACATGGCCGGGCATTTCTACGGCTGGCCATCGCCGGAGCAATACGCAGCGCTGGCCGAGTGCGACGCGGCGCTTGCGCTGCTGCGTTCCGGCGTGGAGCGGAGCGGCGCGACCAACTCCGTCTTCATCCTCACCGCCGACCATGGCGGCGACGGCCTGGCCCACGGTGTGGACCGGCCGCAGGACATGACCATCCCGTGGATCATCTGGGGCGCGGGCGTGAGGCGCGGTCATTCGCTGACCAATCCGGTGACTCTGCCTGACACCGCCGCGACCATCGCGTGGCTGTTCGGCTTCGCCCTGCCGACGAACACCGTCGGCAAGCCCGTGCGCGAGGCGTTTCAGTGAGCCACGCGCCGACATTTTCCTTCACCGTCTGCGTGGAATCCCCCATCTTGCGCACTCTATGAACTTGTTTGATTTGCAGGGTGAAGTGGCGGTGGTCATCGGCGCCACGGGCGTGCTTGGCGGCGCGCTGGCCGATGGACTTGCCGAGGCGGGCGCGAAGGTCGCAGTGCTCGGCCGCAACGCGGAGCGAGGCGAGGCGCGCGTGAAGGCAATCCAAGGCAAAGGCCGCACTGCGGCGTTCTTCAACTGCGATGCCATCTCCCGCACCTCGCTCTCGGCCGCACACAAGCAAATCGAAGCCCAGCTTGGCTCGCCGACCATTCTCGTGAACGCCGCTGGCGGCAACGCGCCGCAAGTCACCGTCACCGCCGAGCGCCCGTTCGAGCAAATCGCGCTCGCCGACTGGCAGGCGAACTTCGACCTCAATCTCGCCGGCGGCGTGCTGCTGCCCTGCCAGGAATTCGGCCCCGGTATGTGCCAGCGCGGGCGCGGCAGCATCATCAACATCGCCAGCGTCTCCGCACACCTGCCGCTGTCGCGCGTGGTGACCTACTCCGCCGCCAAGGCCGCCGTGTTGAGCCTCTCGCAGTTCCTCGCGCGCGAGTGGGCCACCAAGGGTGTGCGCGTGAACACGCTTACGCCGGGCTTCTTCCCAGCCGAGCAGAACCGCAAGCTGCTCTTCAACGAGGACGGCTCGCCCACCGCGCGCACCAAGTCCATCTGGGGCCACACGCCAATGAACCGCTTCGGCGACTCGCACGAACTCATAGGCGCGTGCCTCTTCCTCGCCAGCCACAAGGCCAGCAGCTTCGTGACGGGCACGGACATCCGCGTGGATGGCGGGTTTTTGAGCCAGACGATTTGATGCGAACCATGAACTTGCTCGCTTCGACCGCACAGAGAGGTTCCGCCGTCTCCGCCGCCCAAGTCGCTGAACTCATCGCGCAGGCGTATCCGGCGAAGGATTATCGCGGCAAGAGGGTTCTGCTCATCGTGCCGGATGCCACGCGCACCGCGCCGGTGGGGCTGATGTTCCAGACGCTCTTCCAGCAAATCGGCGCGGTCACGGCGAACTTCGACATCCTCATCGCGCTGGGCACGCACCAGCCAATGAGCGAGGCGGCGATTTGCGACCGGCTGGAAATCTCCGCCGCCGAACGCGCCAGCACTTACGCCTCGGTCCGCTTCTTCAATCACGAGTGGGACAACCCCGCCGCCCTCACGAAAATCGGCACGCTCACGAAGGCCGACACGCGTGAGCTGTCCGATGGCTTGTTCGAGCTGGATGTGCCGGTGGAGATCAACAAGCGCGTCCTCGACTACGACCAAGTCGTCATCATCGGACCGGTGTTTCCGCATGAGGTGGTTGGGTTTAGTGGCGGCAACAAGTATCTGTTCCCCGGCGTCGCAGGGCCGGAGATTTTGAACTTCTTCCACTGGCTCGGCGGCTGCGTGACCAACCCGATGACCATCGGCAACAAGTGGACGCCCGTCCGCCGCGTGGTCGACCGCGTGGGCGCGATGGTGAAGGTCAGCAAGCTCTGCATGGCGATGGTCGTGCGCCCGGACAAATCGCTTGCCGGACTGTTCATCGGTTCGCCGGAAGCCGCGTGGGACGCGGCAGCAGACGTGTCGCGCGCGGAGCACATCGTCTTCCGCGACCGGCCTTACCACACCGTGCTCTCCTGTGCGCCGAAGATGTATGAGGACGTTTGGACCGCCGGGAAGGCGATGTATAAACTGGAGCCCGTCGTGGCCGACGGCGGCGAGTTGATCATCTACGCGCCGCACGTCACCGAGGTGAGCGTCACGCACAACAAGACGATGCACGCCATCGGCTACCACTGCCGCGATTACTTCGTGAAGCAGTGGGACAAGTTCAAGGACTACCCGTGGGGCGTGCTCGCGCACAGCACCCATGTGCGCGGCATCGGCAAGTTCGAGAACGGCGTCGAGCAATGCCGCATCCAAGTCACGCTCGCCACCGGCATTCCGCGCGAGGTCTGCGAACGCATCAACATGGGCTATCGCGACCCAGCAACAATTAACATCGAGGCCTACGCGAACCGCGAGGCCGAAGGCCTGCTGCTTGTGCGCAAGGCCGGCGAGATGCTTTTCAAGCTGTCGAATCCCCCTGCGTGGCAGAAAGGCGTGGAGAAGGGGTAGGAAGAGTGATTTGTAATTAGTGATGTGCATCTGCTCCGCGCTCAACCTGCTGACTAAGCACTAATCACTTTCCCCTGTAACAATTCCCGGCCCCGCCGCGTCCAACGCCCCGACTGAAATAACACACCACCATGCGCCCCCTCACCCGTTCCGTCCTCGCGTTGGCCGTCGCCGCCGCGTTCACCACCTTCACTCCCGACGCCTCCGCCGCAGGCAAGAAAGGCCCGGCAGACACTGGCCTTCATGGCAAGATCACCGCCGTGGACAAGGACGCCAAGACGATCACCATCGCGGGGAAAACGCTCCAGATTGACGACACGACTGTCATCACCAACGCTGGGAAGCGCGCCAAGCTCGAAGACTTGAAGCCCGGCACAGACGCAACCGTGAGCACGTTCAAGCTCGGCGAGAAGCTGACCGCCGTGAGCATCAAGACCGGCGTGGTTGCCGCCGTCGCTCCCGCCGTGAAGAAGAAGAAGTAGCCCCAGCCTTTCCCGAACACCCGCCGCAGCTCCGACTGCGGCGGGTGTTTGCTTTTTCGGGCCGGTGCGCCAGCGCAGGCTTGGCTTCCGCCCGCGCATCCGCTTCTCTTGGGCAGCATTCCAATCCTCATGACCGACTCGCTCGCCGCCGCGCAGAAGATTTTCCGCACCATTGCCGCCAACATCGAGACGGTCATGCACGGGCAAGGCCCCGCTGTCCGCAAGCTCTTGACCGCGTTCGCCAGCGGTGGCCATGTGCTGCTGGAGGATTTTCCCGGCACCGGCAAGACGACGCTGGCCAAGACCCTTGCCCGCAGCATCAACGCCAGCTTCAAGCGCGTGCAGTTCACGCCCGACCTCCGGCCCAGCGACATCCTTGGCGTTTCTATTTTCAACCAGCGCGACCAGAGCTTTGAGTTCCGCTCCGGCCCCATCTTCACCAACATCCTGCTGGCCGACGAAATCAACCGCGCCTCGCCGCGAACGCAGTCGGCGCTGCTGGAGGCGATGGGCGAAGGCCAGGTCAGCGTCGAGGGCGACCGGCGCGATTTGGAGAGCCTTTTCTTCGTGATCGCCACGCAGAACCCGGTGGAGTTTCGCGGCACGTATCCGCTGCCTGAGGCGCAGATGGACCGCTTCGCACTGCAATTCAGCCTGGGCTACGTCAGCGCGGCGGAGGAGGTCGCCGTCTTGTCCGCGCAAGAACGGTCGCACCCGCTGGACGCGACTGTCGCCGTCGTCTCGAAGGACGATGTGCTCGCGCTCAAGCGCGCCGTGACCGAGGTGCGCATCAGCGCCGAGCTGAAGCGCTACATCGTGGACCTCGTCTCCGCCACACGCTCGGCAAGTGGCGTGTCGCTCGGAGCCAGCCCGCGCGCGTCGCTGTCGCTGATGAAGGTGGCGCAGGCGTCGGCGCTCTTCGACGGCAGCGAATTCGTGACACCGGAGCATGTGCAGCAGATGGCCGTGCCGGTCATCGCGCACCGCATGGTGATGGAACCGCAGGCGCGCTTCAGCGGCGTGACGGCGCGCGGCGTGGTGGAGGAGTTGTTGAAGAAGCTGAAGGTTCCGGCGTGAGGCGGAGCAGGTGAGAAAGTGGGAAAGCGAGCACGTGACCTCGAAGCCTCCAGAGCAACGAACGCCCAGCCCACTTTCTCACCTGCCCACTTTCTCACCTGCTTCCGCTCGCGCCTCATGGCTTCAGCGCCGCCTGCACGCGAGCTACCGGTTCTCCTCCGGCTTCACGTGGTGGTGCAGGCAGCGGTTTACCAAGGCGGGCGTGCTCGTCTTCCTCAGCATCATCGCGACCGGTTTGATGGGCGCGGACACCAACCTGTCGCTTGCTTATCAGGCGTTCGTCTTCCTCTGCTTGCTGTTTATCGCGGCGCTTGCGGGGACACAGTTCTCGCGAACGCGCGTGGAGGCGGAGCGCGTGCTACCGCGTTTCGGTTCCGTCGGGCTGCCCGTCAGCTACCGGGTCACGCTGACGAACCTCACTGCCCAGCCGCAGCGCGGGTTGTCCGTCACGGAAGACCTCGCCGACCCGCGCCCGACGCTGGAGCGATTCATCTCCACCCCCGAGCCGGGCGAGGAGGAGCGCAATTGGTATGACCGGAACATCGGCTACTACCGCTGGACCTGGCTCCTTCGCCAAAATGTCCGCGGCCGGGTGAACGAAGTCCCCTGCCCTGCCCTGCCTCCCAACGGCTCCGCCGACGTGCGCCTCGAACTCACCCCGCTCCGGCGCGGCGTGCTGCGCTTCGACGCGGTGGCAGTCGCGTGTCCGGATGCGTTCGGGCTGTTCCGCGCCTTCGTCCGTGTGCCGCTGCCGCAATCGCTGCTCATCCTGCCCAAGCGCTACTTCGTCCCGCCGCTGGCTCTGCCGGGCCAGTTGAAATATCAGCAAGGCGGCGTGGCGCTTGCCGCTAGTGTGGGCGAGTCGGAGGAATTCGTTTCCCTCCGCGACTACCGGCCCGGCGACGCGCTCCGCCACATCCACTGGCCGAGCTGGGCGAAGACCGGCAAGCCGATCGTGAAGGAGTTTCAAGACGAGTTCTTCACCCGGCACGCGCTCATCCTCGACACGTTCTTGCCCGTGGCGGCGAGCGAGGTGTTTGAGGAGGCGGTGAGCGTGGCGGCGTCGCTGGCCTGCACAGTGCAGGCGCAGAAGTCGCTGCTTGACCTGATGTTCGTCGGGCCGCAGGCGTATTGCTTCACGATGGGCCGCGGCGTCGGCCATCTTGAGCAACTCCTGGAAATCCTCGCCTCCGTGCAGCCGTGCTGCGACCGGCAGTTCAACTCGTTGCTGCGACTGGTGCTCCAGCATGCGGGCGACCTGAGCGGCTGCTTGTGCGTGTTCGTGGAATGGGACGAGCAGCGGCGCGAGTTCGTCCGCCACTTGCGCGAGATGGGCGTCCCGCTGATGGTGTTCGTCGTCACCGAAGTTGGCGCGCCGAAGCCCGAGCCGGGACCGATGGCCGGGGAGCCAGAGCGCTTCCGGCAGTTGGAAGTGGGGAAGGTGGCGGCGGAGTTGGCAAAGCTGTAGCGAGCAAGAATGACCAAGGCCCAATGACGCAATGACCAATCAATGCCCAATGCTCAATGGTTCCAGCACGTCCACTGCGACGCGGCGCATTGGTCATTCGCCATTGGTCATTCATTGGCCCTTGGGCATTGGATCTTGGGCGTTCCCATGAAACCTCCTCCCTTCCTCCTCGCCGCCGCGCTGCTCCTCTGGGGTTGGCAGACGGGCCTGCTCGCCTTCGCGCTGCTCATGGCGGTGGTGCTGGAGGCCGCGCGATGGATCGAGTGGCGCGTGGATTTCAACGTGAAGGACTTCAACCGCGTCGTGGACCTCGCGAGCCTGCTCGGTGTCGCGGGCGGCATCTACTGCATCCTCACGCGCGAGGCCACGAACCAGGTCATGGCGATGTTCCAGGCGGCGAGCTTCACCGCGCGCTCCTCAGCGATGAACTCCGTCTCGCAGACCACGTTCATCTACTTCCAGTGGATTCCGATGATCCTCTTCCCCGTCGTCGCGGCGCTGATCTACAGCACCAGCGAGCAGTATCCACGCTCCTGCTTCTTCATGCTGGCGCGTCGCGCTGCGGCGCGGGCGGGCCTGCCGCAGCCGCTGACGCCGTGTATCAACCTCAGCTATCCCTACCTCGCCGTCGTGCTTTTCTCCGCGGGCCTCGCGAACCAGCGCAATGAATGGTTTTACTTCGCCGTCTGCGCGGTCATGGCCGCGGCTCTCTGGGCCACGCGGTCCCGGCGCTTCTCCACCATCGTGTGGATCGCGACGCTCATCATCGTCGTGAAGGCCGGATACTTCGGCCATCGCGGGCTGAACCAGTTGCAGACCATCGTCGAGAACAAGGTCGCCGCGTGGGTCAGCAGTTGGGTGCGCCGCTCCGGCGACCGCGACACCGCGACAACGGCGATTGGCAAGATCGGCCAACTCAAGCTCTCGGGGAAGATCGTCATGCGCGTCGAGGCCGAGACCGGCCCCGTGCCGATGCTGCTGCGCGACACGACCTTCAACCGCTTCAACAGCCCGCACTGGGGCAACTCGCCACGCCCTGCCGACGCCCTAGTCCAGGTTTCCGATGACGGCTCGTCGTGGACGATGCTCACCAAGTCCCCGACCAATGCCGTGCTTCTCTCCTCGTTCAGCACGCGCGGGCAGGCCGTGCTCGCCATCCCGCCCGGCACATCGTCACTTCAGAATCTCCCTGCCGCCGAAGTCCAGACCAACCGTGCCGGCGTGGTGCGCACGACGGGCGCGCCGGACTTCCTCCACGTCCGCGCGATGCACGGGCCGGGGCCGACGATTGGCGACCGGCCTGTGAAGGTGAAAAATCCAGATCGTGAAGTATCACCCGACCTCGCTGTGCCGCCGCGCGAGCAGGAGTCAGTGAAGCGGATCGCCGACGAGCTGGCGCTGGCAGGCAAACCCAACTACGAAATCGCACGCACGCTGACACGCTTCTTTGCGGACAACTTCAAATACGGCTCCTTCCTGCCGAACTCGCTCACGCAGGTTCCGATGGGCACAACCCCGCTGAGTTTCTTCCTGCTGAAAAACCGACGCGGCCACTGTGAATACTTCGCCACGGCCACCGTGCTGCTCATGCGGCAGGCGGGCATCCCGGCGCGCTACGTCTATGGCTGGTCCGTGCAGGAGGGGGAGAAGGGCACAAGCCGGTTCATCGTGCGCGAGCGGCACGCGCACGCATGGTGCGTGTATTGGGACGAGGCAACACATACGTGGGTGGACCTAGACACCACATCCCCCGACTGGGTGGCGAACGAAAGCCAGAACGCCTCCTTCTGGGAGCCGCTCACCGACCGCTGGTCGCGCGCGTGGTTCAGCTTCTCTCAGTGGCGCTGGTATGGCGGCGCGGGCGAGTGGCAAAACTATTTGCTCCTCGCGCTGCTCGGCCTCATCGCGCTGCTCGCGTGGCGCGTGCTGGCACGCCAGCGCCGGCGCAACACCGGTGCCGCAGACCTCGACGAGGAATGGCTGCACCGCCCCGGCCTCGACTCCGAGTTCTACCGCGTCGAGGCCCTGCTGGATGCGCGAGGGCTGGGCCGACGCGATGGCGAGGCGTTGGCCGACTGGCTGGCGCGCATCGAGCCGCTGGCGAAACTCCCGCTCACGCAACTGCGGCAACTGCTCGCGCTGCACTACCGCCTGCGCTTTGACCCGCAAGGCTTGCAGCAGGGCGAGCGTGAGGCGCTGCGTGGCGGGGTGAGCGATTGGCTGGCGCAGGCGAAGACGACCGGCTCCGGCCATCATGCGTAGTG
>SYLI01000025.1 GCA_005809105.1 Verrucomicrobiales bacterium
ACCAGCCGGATGACGCCGACGACGAGGCGGATCTGGGCGTTCTCGTAGTCTTCCCCGCTCTGGTTGTTGATCCGCACACTCCCCGCCAACTGCATCAGCTTCTCCCCACTGTCCGCCTCCGCCACGTAGTCCGCACTCCACATAATCCCACTCGTGAAATACCGGATCTCCACCTTCACCTCCCCGGCCACTTCACTCTGAATCCGCCACTCCAGGGTGTTCGTCACCCGTGGCGGAAAACTCACGTCCAACACCTCCACCTTGTCCCCCTGCGTCAACGCACGAAACTCCACACTCGTCGGGTCAATCAGCGTGTTCGCCCATGAAAACTCCAGCCGGTTCAACCCCTGCTTGAACGTCAACACCCGCGTCTCCTTCACCAACGTCAAATCCGCACTGTTGTAAATCGTCAGCTGCACCGTGTCCCGCCCAGGCAGCCCAGTCACATTAATCCGCCCCCACCCAGTCACGATCGTGAGGAGCAACAGGCAAAGAAAGAGCAATGGTTTCATGGTCTTCATGAGTGGAAATGGCGTGCTAGTAGCTGGAGGGCTCGTTGCCCTGCACATTGAGCCGGCGGACATTAAAGTTGAGCACGGTCTTCTTTTCGCCGTTGGACTTGGCAGGCAGCTCCAGCGTGTACTCGATGGTGAAGGCGTCCTTGCGCTCAAATTTGTGGGTGCTTTCGATCATCTTCCAGTAGCCGGGGAAGTGCTCGACAATGACCAGGGTGACGGCGGTCGTCTTGAAATTCTCGATCTCGGTCTTGTACACCTCGTTCACGTCCCACATGACGACGGCATTGCCGTTGTTGCGCCGGAGGTTCACGCGCTCGTCGGTCGTCTTGCGCTGGGTCACCTTCACGTCGCGGCTCTGCCCGATGTAGAGCTTCATCTCGCGATCCACCGGAGTGAGCTGCCCCCAGTCCTCACCGGTGAAGGCCACGCCCTCCCCCGGCGGATTGTCGCCTTCAGCGGCTTCCTTGGTCTTGATGAAAATGCGCACCTTGCCGGGCAGCAGGGTGTGCACGCCCAGTTTGCTGGCCTTGTCGTTCTTGATCACGTAGCTCAGCGGCACGCCAATGGTGTTCTTCTCGTACTCAGGATCCCACGGCAGTTGCGCCGCATCCCAGGTGAGGATTTTCCGGATGGGCAGCTGGTCGACGCGCTCGGAGAGCAGCTCCAGCACTTCCTGATGTTGCAGGGTGCGCTTAAAGTCCTTGCCGTAGCCCACGCCGATCTCGGCGTTGTCCAGATCCTCGCCCGAGCCATTGCGCACGCGCAGGTAATTGCGCAGCGCCAGCGACTTCTCGTCAGGCTCGGCCACGGCGCGATACACCGCCTCGCGGCTGATGCCCTGAAGCAGGTAACTGATGCGCATCCGCTCGGCGCGCGCGGCCGGGGCGCTGATGGCCCAGATGAGCGCGTTTTCGTTGGGAGGATAGGAGGTGTTGAGCAGCTGAACCTGGTCGGGCTGATCGAGCATCCGAATCTGGATGGACGCCGGATCAATCGTTACGCCCCGCCAGGAAAAATCCACCTGATTGACGCCCTTTTGAAGGGTGAGGATGCGCTCCTCCTCGAGCAGTGTGGCTTCCACGTTTGCCAGCGAAACCACCACCCGCGCGCGATCGGGCAGAGCCACCAGTTTCACCCGCGCCTGGGCGGCATGGGCCGTCAAGAGCAGGCAGAGCAATGAAGTCAGTTTGGTTGTGTGCATATCCCAGTAAGCGTTCGCTGGACGAACGATAGCGGCCCCGGCGGCCGTCGTCATGCCCATTGTTCGCAGCGGGTTGGACGGGGGACGTTGCCCGGTGCTCCCGCCAAGTGGGCATTGACAGCCCGGCGGCGTCTTCGTAACCACAGGCATGGACAGCCCCCGATTGCGCACGACGGTGGTGGGCAGCTATCCCATCCCGGCTTGGCTGGCGGCGCAGCCCAGCGCCCCGCACCTTCGCGACGCGCTGCTCGTGGTGCTCAAGACCCAGGAGCTGGCGGGCCTCGATGTCCTGGCGGATGGCGAGTTGTCGCGCTTCGATGTGAACCACCCGGACACGAACGGAATGATCGACTATTTCGTGCGTCCGATGGCGGGCATCGACACCCGCCTGACGCGCGAGCAATGCGAGGCATTCCGCGCCCAGCCGGGAATGGGGTTTCGCGCTCATCCGGCGGGCGTGGTCCGCGCGCCCGTGGGCGAAGGCACGCTGAACCTGCCAACGGCCTGGCGCAGCGTGAAGGGGCTGACGACGCGCCCTCTCAAGTTCACGCTCACTTCCCCGTACATGCTGGCGCGGACGCTGCGCGATGAGCATTACGGCGACGGTCGTGCGCTGGCCATGGCGCTGGCGGAGGTGCTGCGGCGCCAGCTCGAAGGCGTCGATGCACCCGTCGTGCAGATGGACGAGGCCCACCTGCCGGGGCATCCGGCCGATGGCGCGTGGGCGCACGAGCCCATCAACCACGCGCTGGGAGGCGTGCGCGGCGTGCGCGCCCTGCATCTTTGCTTTGGCAACTACGGCGGGCAGAGCATCCAGAAGGGCCATTGGCGCGATCTGCTGCCCTTCCTCAACCGGCTGGAGGTGGATCATCTGCTGCTGGAATTCGCGCGGCGGGAGGGCGGGGATCTGCCCGTGTTCCGCGATCTGCGCCCCGGCATCGCGCTGGGCGTGGGCGTGGTGGACATCAAGGACAACGAGGTGGAATCGCCCGACACGGTGGCACGGCGCATCGACCAGGCGGTGAGCGTGCTGGGCGCGGCGCGGGTGCAGTGGGTGCACCCCGACTGCGGTTTCTGGATGCTTGCCCGCAGCGTGGCCGACCGGAAGATGGCCGCGCTGGTGGCCGGGCGCGACTTGTTTCTGGGCCGCACCACCTCGCAGACGCCGCCCGCCGCGTAGGACGGGGGCACCGCGCAAAAAGGTCAGCTCGCGAAAATCCGCGTCATCCGGTCCGACAAGTCCTTCAACCCCTCGGCCGTGCCGCCGCCGCCCTGCTCGGCAATCCCCCAGCCGGAATAGCCCGCCTTGTCGAGCGCCGCCATGATGGCGGGCCAACGGTTGGTGCCCTCCAAGAACTTCGCGCCGAATCCGGCACCGGGGCTGGCCGGGGTCATCTTGCGGGTGTCAAACTCCTTGATGTGCAGCTTGAGGATGCGCTTGCCCAGCACGGGGATCCACTCCTCCGCCGGGCTGTAGCGGCCCACGTTGCCGATATCAAAGTGCCATCCCACCCATTCGCTGCCCACGGCGTCCATCAAATCGACCGCCTGCGCAGGCTTGGTGACAAAATTATTCCAGACATTCTCGATCGCAATCTTCACACCCAGATCGCGAGCCACGGGCACCGCCAGCTTCATCTGCGCGACGCAACGCTTGAAGCAGTCCTCATACGTCACCTTGTCGTTCACCACGCCGGGCACCAGCAGGACACTCGTGGCACCGTACGCCTTGGCGTCCTCCAGCGAGAGCGTGAGGCCCGCAAGGCCCACCCTGCGGGTGGCGTCGTCGGGCGCGGAGAGGGGCTTGGCCCAATGCGTGTGGCAGCAGACGCTGGCGGCGCGCAAGCCCGTCTCTTTGAGGGCGTCCACCACCTCCTGGCGGTCCATCCCACCATTGGGTTCCACTCCTGCAAAGCCGGCGGCCTTCACCAGCTTCATCTTCTCCAGCACCGAGCCCTTGACACCCACCGTGCCCCACATGATGGCCTTTTGCAGCGCGCGCTCGCGCACGGCCGCGTGCAGACTGGAAACGGCGAAGCTGCCTGCCGTCAAACTTGCGGCGGCCAGAAACTGTCTGCGGGTGGTGTTCATGCTTTCCATTGGTGAGGGGCGATCACTTCCTTGGTGCCCGGCAGAGCAATGGCGGGAGGCGTGTGCTTGCCGGTTTTCCAGTCCAGATCCTTGGGGAACAAATCCTCCTGCGAATTCATGGCCATGTCCCAGGTGACCTGCTGGCCGGTGTAGCCGGCCATGCGTCCCATGATCGCCATGAGCGTGCTGGTGCACATGCGCGCGCCGTCGTTGATGGGGTTGCCATCGCGGATGCTGGCGTACATCTCGTCGTGTTCCACCTGATACATGTTGGGCTGACGGCCCTCGTAGCGCCACACGCCCGCCTTGTTCTGAATGATGGCCTGACCGCGCGAAATTTCGGCGCGGCCCTCGGTGCCCAGAAGATAATCGTTGTTCTCCCCGTAGCAGCCGGGCGTCTGGCGCTGGCCCAGAAAGGCGCGCACGCCATCGGCGAAAAGATAGTTCACCTCAATGTGGTCCCAGATGTTGCCGGAATGATTGTTGATCTGCCGCCCGCCCACGGCCACGCAGCTCACGGGCGGCGCGTCCTTCATCGCCCAGCCCACCTTGTCCACGCTGTGCACCGCCTGTTCCACCAGCCCGTCGCCACAGGTCCACACAAAGTTGTACCAGTTGCGCACCTGCCACTCGATGTCGCTCCAGCCCTCCTGCCGTGCGGTGTTGGGAGGCATGGGCTTGACGGGCGAGGTGTAGTACGTGGCGTACACCGAACGCAGCGCGCCAATCTCGCCGTTGTGGATGCGCTTGTAAAACTCGCGGCGCGCGTAGTCGTAGCGCCAGCAGTAGCCCGCCACGACCGCCAGCCCCTTCTGTTTGGCACGCTCCACGCTGCGCATCACCGAGCGCAGGCCCGGGGCGTCGGTGGCCATGGGTTTTTCAAGGAAGACGTGCTTGCCGGCGTCCACGGCCGCCTGAAAATGCAGCGGGCGAAATCCGGGCGGTGTGGTCAGGATCACCACGTCCACTCCGCTCTCCAGAACCTTCTGATAGGCGTCCAGCCCCGTGAAACGCCGGCTCTCCGGAACCTCCACCTTGTCCGCGTGGGACTTGCTGAGCATCTGCACGGCGTTGTCCACCTGACCGCGAAGGACGTCGCCCAATGCCCACAACTGCACGTTGCTATCGGCCCGCAGCGCCTGATCGGCCGCGCCATTGCCGCGCCCACCGCAGCCGATGAAGCCAATCTTGAGCTTGCGGCTATCGGGCTTTCCCAGCGTGACGGTGGGAAAGGCAAGGCTGCTGGCGGCCGCCACCGTGGCGGAGGTCTTGATGAAGTCGCGGCGGTTGGGGTCGGGAGTGTGGCTCATGTGGATGGTGTCGTTCTTGTGGGTCTTGGATTACTCGCCAGCGCGGCGCATTCAACGCGCAATGCGCCCTTGGCCATTAGCTCCAGCCGTGCGGGGTGATCCCTGCGGGCGTGCCGGGCATGGCAACGGGGCGCACGGGCAGTTTCATGTCCCAGTCCAGCTTGTCAAAATCGGGGCCCAGCTGTTCCTTGGAATTAAGCGCCATCTCCCACGTCACCTTCTGGCCGGTGTAGGCGGCCATGCGCGCCATGATGCCGGCCAGCGTGGTCTGAATCATGCGGTCGCCCGTGTTGACGGGTTTGCCGTCGCGAATGGCGGCGTACATTTCGTCGTGCTCGGTCTGGTATCCGTCGTTAACACGGCCGTCCCAGCGCCACTTGAGCTTGCCGCCGTCCACAAAGACATGGTGCTTGCGGCCGCTCTCGCCGTAGTAGGTGCCCTTGCCGCCAAACACGCGGTCGAACACGCCGTTCTCGCAGTTGTCCATCTGCCGGCAGAAGTGATAGCCCTGCGTGCCATCCGCCCACTGGTATTCTGCGGCGAAATGGTCGTAGATGTTGCCATACTCGGCGTCCACACGCACCTGCCGGCCGCCCGTGGCCACGCAGGCCAGCGGCGGCTGGTCGTTCTTGGCCCACATGAGCTTGTCGATGCTGTGCACGGCCTGCTCCACGACATGGTCGCCGGAGAGCCAGTTGAAGTAGTACCAGCGCCGCAGCTGCCACTCCAGGTCGGTCTTGGTGTTTTGCCGGCTCCACTCGGCGTACCGCTGCCGCGCGTTGTTGTTGTAGTTGGAATACACGGCGCGAATCTCGCCCAGCTCGCCGTCCACAATGCGCTTAAAGGTGTCGCGCTGCGCGTAGGTCCACCGCCAGACGTAGCCGTCCACGATGGAGGTGCCCTGCTCGCGCGCCTTCGCGATGGAGGCCATCACCGAGCGCACTCCGGGCCCATCCACCGCCATCGGCTTCTCGCAGAAGATGTGCTTGCCGGCGTCCACGGCCGCCTTGATGTGCTGCGGGCGGAAACCCGGGGGCGTCGTGAGCAACACCACATCCACGCCCGCCTCCAGCACTTTTTTATAGGCATCGAGCCCGGCGAACTGCCGGTTGCCCAGGCTCATCTTCCCCGGGTGAATCGCCTGGATTTGCTGCACGCCCTTCTCCAGCTGATTCTGGAACGCGTCTGCCACGGCCCACAGCTCGATGTTGCTGTCGGCCTTCAAGGCCTGATTGATGGCGCCCGAACCGCGCCCGCCGCAACCCACCCAGCCAATCTTGAGCTTGCGGCTGTCGGGCTTGCCCAGCGTGATGGAAGGCACCGCCAATGTCACTGCGGCCGCCGCCACGGTGGAGTGTTTTAGGAATTGGCGCCGCGAGGCGCCGGGCAGGGGGTGTTCCATGGGTTGTGGTGGGGCTGTGATTCCGCGGCAAGTTAGGCGCGCACCATCCAAGCGTCAACGCTTCTTGGTCGCGGCCGACTGCGCCGCCGCGTGGCAACTGTCCGCGATGAGGGCCAGCTCGGCGAGGAAGCCCTCGCGCCGGGGCTCGGGGATGGCCTCCAAGATACGCCCCTGCAGCCCGGCGGCGATGTCGCGCAGCTCTGCAAACTTGCGGCGGCCGGCCGCGCGCAGCCGGATGCGATTGGCCCGCCGGTCCGCCTTGTGCTGCTTGCGCTCAAGCCAGCCGTTTTTTTCCATCCGCTCCAAGAGCGCGGCCATGGTGTTGGGATCGCTGCTCATGCTCCGCGCCAGCTCACTCTGGATAAATCCCTCGCGCGAACCTTCGTGCAGGGTGCGCAACACGGTGAACTGGTCGGGCGTGGCGTCGGCCGAGGCGATGCTGCGGCGGAACGCCTGATTGAGCCCGTACCACGCCCGGCGCAGGAGCAGCGGCAGGCGCCGGCGCTCGGGTGCGTCCACGGGCAGCGTGGCGTAGTCATCCTGGGTGGGCCGGTCGGGCATGGCTTTTCTCGTGGCGCGCGTGGCCCCACGGAAGGGCACGCTGGATTGTACGTACAGGTAATTTTTGTTTTGCATTTCCAAAAAGGTAAAGCCATTAGTGGCGCTCTGCCCGTTTCCGGCCGCCCGAGGCTTGGGCGCGGGCCGTGTGGACGAAATGAAACGACCCATCCCACTTTCCCTTCTTGCCGCCCTCGCCGCAGTCCTCTGGGCGGCGGCTTGCGGCACGCCCAAGCCGCCGGTTGCGCCTCCAACAGCCGATCCCAAGCTCCCGCCGGCCCTGACCGATCCATCGGGTGCGCCTTTGGTCAATGTCACCGGCTGGCTTAACTGGCGCGGGCCCCATCAGAACGGGATGTCCAATGAGAAGGGGCTGCCCTTGAAGTTGTCGGCCGAAGGCGCCGGCAAAAACCTGCTGTGGACTTTTGAAATCTCGGGGCGCGGCCAGCCCGTCATCGCCAACGGGCGCGTGTACTCTTGGGGCTATCGGGGCGACGGGCCCAATTTGCAGGAGGTGTTGTCGTGCCTCAACGAGGCCGATGGCAAGCTGATCTGGGAATACGCCTACGGAGACTACTTGAGCGACACGGTGTACAGCCGCTATTCTATCGGCAGCCCGACGATCGATCCGGAGACGGGCAACATTCACCTGATGACGACCAACGGCGGTGTGTACTGCTTTTCGCCTGAGGGCAAGGTGCTCTGGCAATACTCGCTCATGGAACGATTCGGCCGGCTGACTTTCCCCAACGGACGCACCGGCGCGCCGGTGGTGGATGGCAATCTGGTCATCACCCGCGGTGTCACCTCGTACTGGGGTGCGGATGGCCCAGCGCGGGACCGATTCTACGCCTTTGACAAGCGCACGGGCGACCCGCTCTGGAGCAGCACGCCGGGCATCGAACCCAAGGACAGCTCCTTCTCCACCCCGGTGCTGGCCAATGTGGCGGGCCGCCGGGTGTTCATCGCCGGCACGGGCTGCGGCAATGTGGCGTGTATTGATGCGCGCACCGGCCAGACGCTGTGGCGCTTTCAGCTTTCCGCCGGCGGCGTCAACTGCTCGGTGCTGGTGCAGGACGACGTGGTGGTGGCCATCCACGGGCAGGAGAATGTGGACTCCTCGGAAGAAGGCCGGATGGTGGGCATCCGTATGCCCGCGCAATTGCCCGCGCCGGGCGAACCGGCCCTCGTGCTGGGCAGGGAAGATGAGGTCTGGCGTCATCCCTTTTCGATGTTCACCAGCTCGGGCACGCTGCTGAATGGCCGGGTGTATCAGGTGACCAAGACCGGTGAACTCGTCAGTGTGGAAGCCAAGACGGGCAAGCTCTACTTCGAAAAGAAGATGGAGAATGGCCAGCTTCACGCCTCGCCACTGGCAGCCGACGGCAAGCTCTACGTGGGCTTTCCCAACGGTACCTTCTACATTTTGCTGCCCAAAGACGACGGCGTGGAGGTGGTGGACAAGGTTCAATTGGAAGGCGAGTGCCTGGGCCAGCCGACGGCGTGGAATGGCAAGCTCTACGTGCATACCTCGCGCCGCCTTTATTGCTTTGGCAAGGCGGCCGGTGACAAGCCCACCGCAACGCTGTTGGCGGCCGCGCCCGTGCCCAAGGATTCCAAGCCCTTCGCATTGCAAATCGTGCCCAACGACGTCCTGCTTGCACCCGGCGGCAAGAGCAAGCTGGCGACGCATGTCATCGACCAGTACGGGAACATTCTGGAGAGAAACGTGAAGGCCTCATTTGAATCCTACATCCCCCCCACGGCGCTGGTGAAGTCGGTGATGAACGGGTCGGTGGATGCGACCGGCAACCTCGTGGCATCGTCCACCAACGCACCCAGCGCGGGGGCGTTCAAGGCCACAGCGGGTGCGCTGAGCGGTTTGTGCCGCGGGCGAGTGCTGCCCACGCTGCCCTACCGGCAGGATTTTGAGAAATTCGGCCTCACTGCCACCAACGTGACGGACGGTGCCCTGATAGGATTCCCGCCGTTGCCGTGGATTGGCGCGCGTCTAAAATGGGAGGTGCGCGATTTGGAGGGCAACAAGGTGCTGGCCAAGACGCTGGAGAATCTGCTCTTTCAGCGGGCCATCACGTTCATCGCGCCCGAGTCGAGCAACTACACCGTGAGCGCCGATGTGATGACCGACGGCAACAAGCGCACCCGCAGCAATATCGGCCTTATCAACCAACGCTATTTCATTACCCTCATCGGCAATCAGCAGATCCTGGAGATCAGCTCCAACCACGAGCGCGTGAAGGAATCGGTCCCCTTCACTTGGGCTCCCAAACAGTGGTACTGCCTCAAGAGCCGCGTGGACATTGCCCCCGACGGTTCGGGGGTCGTCCGCGCCAAAGCGTGGCCCAAGGGCGAACCGGAACCGGCGGCGTGGACCCTCGAAGTGAAACACCAGTACGCGCACAAGTCAGGCGCACCGGGCCTGATTGGGTTCTCGCCGCAGAGCCTCTTCCGCGTGTACGTGGACAACATCGCCATCCAGCACAACTGACGTGAAAGACACACCCATGAACCTGCGTTTTCTCTCCCTCACCCTGACGATTGCCGCTGCCACGGCCGCCCCGGCCGAAGACTGGCCCGTGTGGGGGCGCAATGGCAGCCGCAATCTCTACTCTCCGGCGAAGGGCGCGCCCGCCAGCTTTGAGCCTGGAAAGTTCAAGAAGGGCACCGAAGAGGTGGACATGACCACCACCAAGAATATCCGGTGGGCCGCCAAGCTGGGCTCGCAGGCCTACGGCAACACCACCGTCTCCGGCGGCAGGGTGTTCGTGGGCACCAATAATGAATCGCCCCGCGACAAGCGCCATGTGGGCGACCGCGGCATCGTGTATTGCCTGGACGAAATCACCGGCAAGCTCATCTGGCAGCTCATCGTTCCCAAGCTGGGCGCGGGCAAGGTGAGCGACTGGGAATTCCTGGGCATCTGCTCGTCGCCCGCGGTGGAAGGCAACCGCGTGTACGTGGTGAGCAACCGCTGCGAGATTCTGTGTCTGGACGCCGCGGGCATGGCCGATGGCAACCAGGGGGTGCAGGACGAGGCCAAGTACACGGCCGTCCCCGGCAAGCCGCCGGTGGAACCCGGCTCCACCGACGCGGACATCATCTGGCGCTACGACATGCGCACCGAACTGGGCGTGTTCCCGCACAACATCGCCAGCTCCTCCGTGCTCATCCACGGCGATCTGCTCTTCTGCACCACCTCCAACGGGCAGGACTGGAGCCACCTCAACATCCCGCAGCCGCTCGCCCCGTGCATCGTCGCCCTCAACAAGAAGGACGGCACACTGGCCGCCGAGGAAGCCGAGGGCATCGGCAGCCGCATTTTTCACTGCAACTGGTCCAGCCCCTCCGTCGGCAAGGTGAAGGGCAAGGACGCCGTGTTCTTTGGCGCGGGCGACGGCTCGCTCTACGCGTTCGACACCACTTTTTCAAAGGACAAGGAGGGACTGAGCGTTTTCAAGAAGCTCTGGAGCCACGACTGCATCCCTGCGGCCCATCGCAAGGACAAGGCCGGAAAGCCCTATAAGTATCCGGCCGCCGAAGGCCCCAGCGAAATCATCGCCACTCCGGTGTTCTTTGAGAACCGCGTGTATGTCGCCCTCGGGCAGGATCCCGAACACGGCGAAGGCGTGGGACAGCTGGTGTGCGTCAACGCGGATGACGGCAAGCAGGCGTGGACCTTCGGAAAAATTCAGCGCACGATCTCCACCTGCGCGATTGACCCGACCAATGGCCTGCTCTTTGCCGCCGACTACACCGGGTTTGTGTACTGCCTCGACGCGAAGACCGGCCAGGAGTACTGGGTGCACGACATGAAGGCCCACATGTGGTCGAGCCCGCTGGTGGCCGACGGCAAGGTGTACGTGGGAGATGAAGACGGGGATTTGGTGATCTTGCCCTCGCGCAAGGATTTTAATCCCAAGAAGGATGCGCTCATCTTTGAGACCAATATGCTGGTGCCAATCTACTCCACGCCGGTTCTAGCCAACGGCACGCTCTACCTGGGAACCCAGACTCATCTCTACGCCATTGGCGATCGCAAGACCGCCTCCAAGTAGGCGCTTGCCCAATCCAACGCCCCGCCGCATCCGAAGATGAAATACTTCGCCCTCGCGCTCTTCGTATCACTGGGCTGGCTTTACCACAATTGGTTCCTCTGGGAGGAACCGCTGGCACCATTGGGCATCCCCACGGCGCTGGCCTATCACCTGGTGCTCACGCTCGTCATCGCTGTGGCGTGGGCTTGGCTTCTCAAGGATCTCTGGCCGCGCGCGCAGGATCTGTTCACAGATGTGGGGGGTGATCGCCCTTCAAACCGCCACCGTCGGGGGCGCCGTTTCGGACGCTAACCTTTCCCGCTGGATGTTCACTCTCGCTGTTTCTGCTGTCCCTCTCGCATGGAGTTTGGGTGCCTTGCTCGTGGCGGTCATCTGGCTCTCCATGCGTGCCCGATCCATTCCTGATAATGCGGGCGACTTCTTCTCCGGCCACAACTCCATCGGCCGGTGGGGGCTTCTCTCCGGGATGCTGGGAGGCGCACTGACAGGCATCGCTCTCACCCATGCCGCGGATCTGTCGGGCCGGCAAGGCATCGCGGTCTTTGCCATGCTCTCGGTGGCCAGCGGCCTAGTGGGCTCTGGCGTGATGCTCGTGGTTGGGCTGCGCGTCTGGACACTCACCCGACGCAGCCACGTTTACACGCAGGGGCAATACATCGCGGCGCGCTTTGGCTCCCGCAAGCTCGCCTTGGCACTCGCCGTGGTTTTCTCGCTGCTGCTGCTACCGTGCCTGGCGGCCGCGCTGGCTGCCGCAGGCGGCTTGCTCTCGAAGCTCACGCAAATCCCACCGGGGATCGCCGCCGGCGCGGTGGGTGCCGCCGCCGCCGCGTGCATCTGGTTTGGCGGACTGCGAGCCACAAGCCGGTTTGTCAACATGGCCGCGGTGGTGCTGCTCGCCGGCGGAGTGCTCGCGACGCTCTTGGTTGCGCGCCATGTCAATCCCAAGCCCTCCTCGCTCATCGGCAACATCCGGCACGCCACCGAAAGCACCGAAGGCCAGCCGGCCACACGGCACTTGCTGGTCATGGGGGTGCATCCAGAGGACGCCAAACAATACGCATCGGACAAGCTCGCACACGAGCAGGCGCAGACCGACTACGCCACCAGCCTCTCCGAGTGGGAACTGGCCGGCAAGAAAGGGGCAGAGCCCAAAATCCCGGTTGCCCCCTCCGAGCCCAAGCCCACCCTTTCGCACGTCCACTTTCTGAGTGCGTTGCTGTTGCCCTTGGCGCTGGGAGTGTTGCCTCCCATGTTCATGGTGTGGGCTGGCGCGCGTTCGCCCGAGGTGTTTTCACGTGCCATCATCGCGCACCCCATCGTGCTGGCGGTGCTTTGGCTGCCGTGCGTGCTGATGGGAATTTGGGCCGCCGGTGCCGCTGTGGGCGGGGGCAGCCTCGCGATGCTGCTCACCCAACCTCCGGCAGGATCCGCGCTGGCCACCGTGATGGCTCTCTGGATTATCGCGGGCGCCTGCGTGTGTGTGGCACCCATGCTGATGAGTCTGGGAACGTTGGTGACGCATGACCTCGTGCTGGCAATGCCGGGGCGCGAGCACCCCGCCGACTCGGAGCGGATTGACACCGCCCGATACGTGGTGGTGGGCGCCGCGGCGCTGGCTGTGATGGCCGCGGCGCTGGCCCATTCCGAAAGGCTCGCGCATTTGGCAGGCTGGTGCGTGAGCGCCTTTGCCGCGCTCTTCCCCATCATGTTCGCCGCGTTGTACTGGCCGCGCGCCACGGTCGCCGGCGTTGGTGCCGCCGCCGCCGCCGCCTTGCTCACCGGAGTGCTTTTGGATGTGAAGGCCAAGGGCGCCGCGGCAACCGATCCCGTGTTGTTCGGGCTGTTGCCCGTGGCACCCATGATCGCGGCATCCACTGCGGCGCTGCTGCTCGTCTCTCGGTTTACCTCGCGGCCCGCCGATGAGCTGTTGCGACGCCACTTTGGCGGCCAGCAACTGGCTGGAGAGCGCCCCTCACAGGCGACGCAGTCCGGCCCGAATGGCCCGCAGCGATTTTCGCAGGCAGCGCCCAGCGATTCGCGCCCGCAGCATTCACAACAGCAACCACAGCAGCAGCGCCCATCAGGCTCTTATGGCCAGCAGCGGCCCAATCGTTCCGAGCGTGAAGGGCGCGATGGGAGAGAGGGTCGCGGATTTCAGCCGCGCCACCCCGGGGGCGGCCGGCCATCTCGCGACTCACGCGACGGCCGTGACGGCCGCGATTCCAGGGGTTGGCGCGACTCACGGGATGTGCGCCCACAGCAGCGACCCTCTGACTCTCAAACGCGCCCGGATCATTCGCAGCGGCCTGGCACCTCAGGAGGCGATGCGCCGGATCGCCCAACCAACCACGCACCTCAATCAGATTCATCCAACCCATGACCACTGCCCCACACTCAGGCTTGGACGCACAAGTTCGCGCCGCCCAAGAGAAGCTCGACGCACACGCTCTCGAAATTGTCCGCTGGCATTTTTCGCCCGAGAGCGGCTGCCCCTTCTGGCTGGACTGGGCGAAGAAGGCCGGCTGGGATCCCGCGAAGGAGATCCATTGCTTCGCCGACATCCTCGCCAAGTTTCCGCATTTCCAGGACGAATGGCTGCGGGACATGCAGCCCGAGGTTTGGGTGCCGCGAAAATATCAGGGCCGCCCGTTCAACATCTTTGAGACCGGAGGCACCACCGGCATGCCCAAGCAGCGCATCGGCTGGGACGATTACAAGGTGGATTACAGCGAGTTCTCGGACACGCTCAAGGACGAGCACTTTCCCCGCAATCACTACTGGCTCATGGTGGGGCCCACCGGCCCGAGGCGCCTGCGCCTGTCCATCGAGCATTTGGCCAACGTGCGGGGCTGCTCCTGCTATTTCGTGGATCTGGATCCGCGCTGGGTCAAGCGTGTGTTGACCGAGAAGAAGTTTGACGAGGCCAAGGCGTACATGGATCACGTGGTGGATCAGGCCGTCACCATCATGACCCACCGCAAGGTGAGCGCGCTCTTCACCACGCCCAAGCTGCTCGAGGCGCTGGCCGAGCGCATGGACCTTCACAAGGCCGGCATCCGCGGCGTGTTCTGCGGCGGCACCACGATGGATCCGCAGTACACGCGCTTTCTGGTGGAGGAGCTGCTGGAGAACAAGATTGGCTTCGTGCCCACCTACGGCAACACGCTCATGGGCCTGGCCAAGCACAAGCCGCTGGTGCCCGCCGACAAATACTCCATCACCTATTACGCGCCCCAGCCCCGCGCTGCTCTGCGCGTGGTGAATCCGGACACCGGCCAGCCGGTGGCGTACGAGACGTGGGGCCGGGTGGAGTTGACCACACTGACGAAGGAATTTTTCATGCCGCGCTTTCTGGAGCGCGACGAGGCCATCCGGCGCGCACCCATCGATTTGTACCCGTGGGATGGCGTGGCGGAAGTACGCCCCTTCGGCGCGCTTTCCAAGAAGATCGTCGAGGGCGTCTACTAACCGCAGCCCCCCGGCACATGAGCAGGTGCGCAGGCTCAAGGCCGGTGAACACGCGCCAAGGCTCTCGCGTCTGAGTCTGCCATGAGTCTGCCGCCGGACATCGACCCCTCGCTCATCGAGGCGCATCCGCACCTGCGCGTGGTGTTTGGCGCGGGCACGGTTTCGCAGGCCGGGATCCTCGCGCGGGAGATGGGCGCCACACACGCACTGCTGGTCACCGACGCGGGCTTGCTTGCCGCAGGGCACGCGGAGGTGGTGCGCGGGCATCTGGCGCGCGCCGGAGTGGCGGTGACGCTCTACGGCCGGGCCAAGGAAAACCCCACCACGGCCTGCGTGGACGATTGCGTCGGCGTGGCGCGCGCGGCCGGGGCGGACTTTATTCTCGGCCTGGGCGGCGGCAGTTCCATGGACACGGCCAAGGGCGCCAACTTCATCCTCACCAACGGCGGCCAGATGAAGGACTACTGGGGCGTCGGCAAGGCCACACAGCCCATGCTGCCCTCGCTCATGATTCCCACCACGGCGGGCACGGGCAGCGAGTGTCAGTCCTTCGCGCTCATCGCCGACAATCTCACGCACCAGAAGATGGCGTGCGGCGACCCCAAGGCCATGGCCAGGGTCGCCATCCTGGATCCGACGCTGACGCTCTCACAGCCCGCGCGCGTGAGCGCCTGCACGGGCATCGACGCTCTGGCACACGCCGTGGAAACGGCCGTCACCCGAAAGCGCACCGACCTGTCGGCGCGCTACTCCGCCGCCGCGTTCAAATTGATCTCCGAAAACCTGCCGCGCGTGCTGGCTTCTCCGGGAGATCTCGAGGCGCGCAGCCGTATGCTGCTGGGTGCGGCACTGGCGGGCACCGCCATCGAAGAAAGTATGCTTGGAGCCGCGCATTCGGCCGCCAATCCACTGACGGCGCACTTCGATCTGGCGCACGGCCACGCCGTGGGACTCATGCTGCCGCATGTGGTGCGCTTTAACGGCCAGCTCGAGTCGGCCGGCGCCCACTATCAGCAACTGCGCGCCTGCGGCGACGCATCCACGAATGGGAAACCGGCGGAGGCGCTGGCGCAATTGATCGAGTCCTTGATGGATGCGGCGGGCTTGTCGCGCCACTTGGCAACGTGCGGTGTGGAGGAGTCCTCCGTCGGAACTCTGGCAGCCGAAGCCGCCCGGCAGTGGACGGCCCAGTTTAATCCCCGGCCGGCCGCCCTGGAGGACTTCGATCGGCTTTACCGCGCGGCGTGGTAAAGAAAAACGCCGCCCCCGTAAGGAGCGGCGTTTTCTTAGTTCGCGGCCGTGGGCCGCTTGAACAAAAGTCTACTTGTTCTCCTTCTTCTTGCCCGGGCCAAAACCAGGCAGCTTGGCTTCGAGGGCCTTCTTCTTGTCCTCGTCGGAAATCTTGGCGCGCTCGTCCTTGTCCAACTTCTTGTCCTTGTTGGTGTCGTACTTTTCCATCAGTTCCTTGATCAGGGTCTTCTGGGCTTCGGTCAATTCGACCTTCTTCTTCTCGCCCTTCTTCTCGGGGGCCTTCTTGTCGTCGGCACCGTTCACGGTCAACACGGCGGCGCAGCACAGGGCCGCGGCAATCATCAGGATTTTTTTCATGCTTGGTTCTTGGGGTTGGTTTGGTTTTGGTTTCTGACTGGTCGAGGGCAAGTCCGCGTGTTCATGTGAACCTTTCGCAGCCGCTTGCCATCGGGCTTGAGATTAACACTCCCGCAAAGGAGTGAATTGGACACGCGCAGGCCATGTTCGTGGCTTTTGCGGTGACAGGGCTGAAAACTGGCATAATTCGTCCCGCGAGTCCAGACCATTGCCAAAGTTTAGGATTGCAGCCACTTTGGGGGCGTGGCGGGACTTGGGGATTCAGCCTTGGTGCTGGTGGCTCATGGCTCCACCGTGAATTCCCAGTCCAGCGCGCCGACACGGCGGTTGGCGGACGAGTTGCGCGGGCGCGGGGAGTTTGCGCAGGTGGTGGCGGCGTTCAACCTCGAGTCGCCCCGCATTGGCGAGGTGCTGGACACGCTCGACGCCTCGCGGGTCTTTGTGGTGCCCATCACCATCAGTGAGGGTCATTTCACGGAGGAGACGATTCCCCGGTTGCTGGGTTTGAGCCGGCCGCAGGCTGGCACGGACACCACAACGGCCTCCTCGTACCCGCGCGTGCAAACTCTCAAGGGCCGGCGCGTGCATTACTGCCATCCCGTCGGAACACACCCCAGCATGACCGACGTGCTGCTGGGGCGCGCGAGAGAAGTCGTCAATGGACACGGCGCTTTGCCGGCGGCCACGCCCGATCGCACGGCGTTGTTCATCGCCGGCCACGGCACCACCAAGAACTCGCGCTCGCGCGAATCCATTGAGGCCCAGGTGACGCTCATCGAACAGCGCGGCGAGTACGCGGAAGTCCACGCCGTGTTCATGGAGGAACACCCGTTCATCAAAGATTGCTTGGGCATGAGCAGCCAGCCTCACCTCGTGGTGGTTCCCTTCTTTATCGCCGATGGCCTGCACACGGTGGAGGACATTCCCGTGCTTCTGGGAGAAAGTGCCGGGGACGTGGCTCAGCGCCTGGCTGATGGCCAGCCCACGTGGCGCAATCCCACGATGCGGAATAGCCAATGGGTTTGGTATGCGCACGCCATCGGCGATGAGCCGCATCTGCCTGAGGTGATTCTCCAGAGGGTTCGCGAGATGGCCCAGGCGTGAGCCCCACCGTTGCCGCATTTGGACTTTCAAGAATCCCCCGCCCCACCCCATGATGCGCGCGGTGGATCTTCCCCAGATTACGATCGTCGGCGTGGGCCTCTTGGGTGGATCGCTTGGGATGGCCTCACGAAAGCTCCGGCTGGCCCGCCGGGTCGTGGGATATGTGCGCAAGCCTGAGCAGGCCGCCCAATGCCTCGCCGCCGGCGCGGTGGACGAAGCCACCTGCGATCTCGCGCAAGCGGCACGCGGCGCAAGTCTGGTGATCCTCTGCACGCCTGTGGGCCAGATGCGCCCGCTGGCCGAGCAGCTGCGCCCTCATCTGCGCCCGGACGCCATCGTGACGGACGTGGGCAGCGTAAAGGGCGTGGTGGTGGCCGAACTCGAAAGCCTGTTTCCCAGATTCGTGGGAAGCCACCCCATGGCGGGCTCCGAAAAAACCGGCGTGGCCCATGCGCGCGCCGACTTGTTCGAGGGCGCCGTCTGCGCCCTGACGCCCACGGCCGCCACCGACACCGCCGCACTGGCCGCAGTCGAATCGCTCTGGCGCGCGCTGGGCGCGCGGCCCGTACGGATTTCGCCCGCCGCCCACGATCAGCTCGTCGCGCGCTCCAGCCACCTGCCGCACGCCCTATCCACGGCGCTGGTTCACACCGTGCTGGGCAACATGGCCAATGGCCAGGCCGACTTTTGCGCGACGGGATTCCGCGATGCCACGCGCCTGGCGGACGGCTCGGCTGCCATGTGGCGCGATATCACACTCGCCAACCGCGAGCCCTTGACGCGCGCCTTGGACGACCTTTCCGGACACCTGGCACGACTGCGGCAGGCTCTGGAAGCTGCCGACGCTGCGGCGTTGGAGGATTATTTTGAGCGGGGGCGGCAGCTTCGCTCCCACTGGCTTCGGCGCGAGATCTGACATGGCGCTGCCCGACCTCATTGAGATCGTGCCCCTGCCCGCGCAGCCGCTTTGCGCCCACATCACCGTGCCCGGCTCCAAGAGCATCACCAACCGCGCCCTGCTGCTGGCGGCGCTGTCCGATGCGCCCGTCACGCTTCACGGCGCCTTGTGGAGCGAGGATACGCAGGTGATGGTGACGGCGCTGCGCGCGCTGGGCTTTGCCGTGGAGGTGCATCCCGACCACGACGAGCCGGCCAACCGCCGCCTGTGCGTGCACGGGCTGGGCGGGCGCATCCCCCATGCCGGCACGCCGGAGGCGCCATTGGAACTTTTCGTGGGCAACGCGGGCACGGCGGCCCGGTTTCTGTCGGCACTGGTGTGCCTGGGCCGGGGTGTCTATCGGCTGGATGGCACCGCCCGCATGCGCGAGCGCCCGCAGGCCGAACTCTTCCACGGGTTGCGCCAGCTTGGCTACCGAGTGGAGGCCGCGGCCGATCGCCTGCCCGCCCTCATCCACGGCTCGGGCCCGCGCGCGGCGTTTTGCAATGTCAGCGTCCGGGAAAGTTCGCAGTTTGCCTCTGCGCTCCTGCTCGTGGCACGTCGTGGCCTGTGGCAGGTCAGCCCGGGCATCGCCAGCTTCGACGAGGCTCCCTACGTGCGCATGACGCAGCGGATGGTGGAGCATTTCCCGTATTCGGGCGGCGCGTATGTGGTGGAGCCCGACGCCTCCAGCGGCAGTTATTTCTGGGGCATCAATCTCTTTCAGGAATCGGTGGAGGTGGCGCACTGGCCGATGACCGGGATGCAGGTGGACGCCGACTTCCCGCGCTTTCTCAAGCTGCCGGCGGAGGTGTCGCGCCTGACCGACCTGGGCGACAGCATCATGACGGCCATCGCACTGGCGCCCCTGGGCACACACCCGGTGCGTTTCACCCATCTGAGCCGGCTGCGCGTGCAGGAGTGCGACCGCGTGAGGGCGCTGCGCACCGAGCTCACCAAGTGCGGCGCGCTCGTCCGTGAGGAGGGTGACACGCTCACGGTCGATCCCTCGGCGCCCCTTCACGCCGCGGACATTGAAACGTACGATGACCATCGCATGGCGATGTGCTTTGCGCTCTTGGGGCTCAAGGTGCCCGGCCTGCGCCTGCGCCAGCCGGCGTGCGTGCAGAAAACCTTCCCCAACTTTTTCCAGAAACTGGCCGCGCCCCAGCCCGGGGGCGTGGGCGCCATCATCCGCCACGGACACACCCGCGCCGCGTTGCTCTCCTCCGAACTCGTCCCCGCATCCAATGGCGCCTGACCCCTACATCATTGCCATCGACGGCCCCAGCGCCAGCGGCAAGAGCACCAATGCCCGCCTCATCGCCCGTGCGCTGGGCTGCGCCTATGTGGACACCGGCGCCATGTACCGCACGCTGGCGTGGTATTGCCTGCGGCAGGGGGTGCCGGCGGACGATGCGGCTGCCGTCGCCGCAACCTGCCGTGATTGGCCCGCGCGGCTCGCTTGCGTGGACGGCCATGTGCGCCTGCTGGTGGAGGGCTACTTTCCGGAGAAAGAAATCCGCACCGCCGAGGTGAGTGCGCTTGTGCCGCGCATCGCCGCGGTGCCGCAAGTCCGCGACTGGATGAAATCTCACCAGCGCGACTGCACACGCTTTGGCAATCTGGTGATGGAGGGACGGGACATCGGCACCGTGATTTTTCCTGAAACCCCACTCAAGTTCTACCTCGACGCGGCCGCCGAGGTGCGGCAAGCGCGCCGCGAAGCCGATGGCGTGCAGGACAATCTCGCCGAACGCGACCAGCGCGACCGCCAGCGCCCGGTTGCACCGCTGGCGATTGCGCCCGACGCCATCCTCATCAACAATGCCGGCCAGACTCCGCAGCAGACGAGTGAGCGCATCCTCTCGGAGATTCGCCGCATTCGGGCGCTCCAGCCCAGCGCATCATAGGCCGCCCGGAAGCCCCATCAGCGGACGCTCACTGCCCGATTCCCACGGCCTGCTTCAGTTCGCTCATGCCGCGTTCGGCGAGCCTCCGCTTGAGTCCACTGACAATCTTCCTCGCGAGAGTGGGGCCTTCGTACACGAGGCCGGTGTAGAATTGGAGAAGGCTCGCCCCGGCGGTGATCTTCTCCCACGCGTCGTCGGCACTCATGACGCCACCCACGCCGATCAAGGGCAGCGCGCCCTTGGTTTGGAGGTGAAGGTGGCGGATGATTTCGGTGCTGCGGGCACGCAAGGGTGCGCCCGAAAGGCCGCCTGCCTCGCGATAGGTTTGTTGGCAGCGGGCATCCGGAGAGGTCGGACGCGTAATCGTGGTGTTGGTGGACACGATGCCGGCAAGGCAGCGTGGGCCGGCCAGCTCAAGGATTTCATCGAGCGCATCGAAGGAAAGATCAGGGGCCACCTTGACGAGGATGGGTTTGGGCGCGTGCGCACCGTCGCCATTGATGGCTTGCAGCGCGGCGAGAATCTCGTCGAGCGCCGCCTTGTCCTGAAGCTGGCGCAAGTTGGGCGTGTTGGGAGAGGACACATTGACCACAAAGAAATCGGCGTGCAGGCGCAGGGTGCGGAAAGAGCAGGCATAATCCTCTGCAGCCGCTTCGAGCGGCGTCACCTTCGACTTGCCCAAGTTGATGCCCACAGGATGCGAAGGCCAGCGCCCCCCTTGTCTCCATAGCGCCAGCTTTGCGGCGATGGCTTCGGCGCCGGGATTATTGAAGCCCATGCGATTGATTAGCGCACGGTCGGCGAGAGCACGGAACATGCGCGGCCTCTCGTTGCCCGGCTGGGCATGCCGGGTGACGCCGCCCAGTTCGCAGAAGCCAAATCCCAAGCCCTGCCAAAGGGGAAGCGCGCAGGCACCCTTGTCCATGCCTGCTGCCATGCCCACCGGATTGGGGAAACTCAAGCCAAGCAAGTTCACCGGCAACGCGGGCGTGCGGCATGCCGCCGTGGCCACCGCCGCCAGCCTGGGGTGGCGCGCAAGCCAGGCGAGGGCGCGAAGCACGCGGTCGTGCGCCGCTTCCGAATCCTGCAGGAACAAGGCGGGTCGCAGCAACGTGCGATAGAGCCAACTCACGGGCGGATGTTTCGCCAGCGTCAAGCCGCGTGTCCAGCGCTGACTCGAGCGCGGGAGAATTTTCCCCTTTCCCTGTTTACACGCATGGGGCGGTTGTTAACATCTCGCCGCAACCTGACCGCCGTGAAGCGCATCGACGCCATTGTGAAACCCTTCAAACTGGAAGACGTGAAGGGCGCCTTGTCGGCGATGGGAATCTCGGGAATGACGGTCAGCGAGGTCAAGGGATTTGGACGCCAGAAGGGACACACGGAGATTTATCGGGGGAGCGAGTACGCGGTGGATTTTCTGCCGAAACTGAAACTGGAAGTCGTCGTGGCCGACGACGCCGTGGACGCGACCGTCCAAGCCATCGCCCAAGCCGCGAAGACCGGCAAGATTGGGGACGGCAAGATTTTTGTCACCCCCATCGAGTGCGCCCTTCGCATCCGCACCGGCGAGACCGGGGATGCAGCCCTTTGACTTCGGCACACCGCTGCGAGAGCAGGGTGTTTAACAGTGGTTGTTCACGCCCGGATCGGGCATGTGAAGAACCCGTGGACAACCGATAACATCTTGGACTATGAAGCGCCGCCGGGTTCACCTAGACATACCGCCGCGTCCCGAACCGTCCTGTGACAGGCAGGCTGTGAGTGGACGCGGGCCGAAGACGCCGAAGTCCCAACCTGGTCGGTGTGAGAGTCGAAGGGCGGGGTCTTTTGGAGTTCGAGGGCCGCGGAAGTTTTTGACGACGGACTTTTCCGCGAGGGAAGGTCTCGGCGCGCCGGGGAACCGGGAGCGCCGGTGCCAGGGTGGCACGTGAACAATTGCAGAGCCAGTCGCCAGTAGAATCACTGAATATGCAGGCATCCGCCGAGAAAATCTGGACCCGGGCGCAAAAACAGCTCCGAACGGTTCTTAACAACGAGACGTACAACCTCTGGTTTACTTCCATCAGGCCGGTGATGTTGAGCCAGAGCTCCATCACCCTTGAAGTGCCCAACGACTTCTCCGAGGTCTGGCTCAAGGACAATTACCTCCAGCTGCTTCAGGACTCCCTGGCACAGTCCACGGGCCGCAAGCTTGCGATCAAGTTCAAGGTCGCCTCGGACCTGATTGCGCCACAGGCCGGTGCTCCGGCACCCGCCGCGATGCCTTCGCGCTCAGGGGCGGTGAACGGGCCCGTCGCCAATCACTCCCCCGTCAAACTCGCGCCCGCCGGGGTGGTGGCGCCCGCAGCATCCGCGGCGGCCGCAAAAAAGTTGCCGGAACTGGACGCGGTGTTTAATCCACGCAACACCTTCGAGACCTTCGTCGTCGGCAACAACAACAGCTTCGCTCACGCCGCGGCGCTGGCGGTCGCCCAGCAGCCGGGCAAGTCTTACAATCCGCTCTTCCTCTACGGAGGCACGGGGCTGGGCAAGACGCACCTGCTGCACGCCATCGGCCAGCAGGTGGCCGAGGTGAAGAAAGGATCGAAGGTCGCCTATGTCTCCTCGGAGAAGTTCACCAACGAGTACATCGCCGCCATCCAGGACAACCAGCTGGTGAAGTTCCGCAAGAAATACCGCCAGACGGACGTCCTGCTGATCGACGACATCCAGTTTCTCGCGGGCAAGGAGCGCATTCAGGAGGAGTTTTTCCACACCTTCAACACGCTCCACGAGGCCCGAAAACAAATCGTGCTCACCTGCGACCGGCCTGCCAGCGAGATTCAGAATCTCGAACACCGCCTCGTGTCGCGGTTTGAGTGGGGTCTGGTAACCGACCTGCAGCCGCCGGACGTCGAGACGCGCCTGGCCATCCTGCGTAACAAGGTGAAGACGATGGGCGTGGAACTGCCCGAGGAGGTGCTGCAGTTTCTGGCCAATCGCATCCGCACCAACATCCGCCGCCTGGAAGGTGCGCTCATCCGCGTCGCGTCCTACGCGCACCTTACCGGCAAGCACCTCACCAATGACATGGTGGAAAACCTGCTGCGGGAAATCCTGCAGGAGGAGGGCCGGCACACCATCACCATCGAGTTCATCCAAAAGAAGGTGGCCGAGAAATACGACATCCGCCTCGCGGACATGACCAGCAAGCGCCGGCCGGAGAACATCGCGTTCCCGCGGCAGGTGGCGATGTTCCTCTCACGGCAGCTGACCGATCATTCGCTGAGCGCCATCGGCGAGGCGTACGGCGGCCGCGACCACGGCACGGTGCTTCACGCCTGCCGGCTGGTGCGCGACCGCATGGAAATCGATGCAAACGTCCGGCAGACCGTTCACTATCTGGAGAAACAATTGTTGCGCTAGGCACCGGGCTTGGCGCAGGGGTTGGTGGATGAAGGGCTGAGGAAACTCAGCCCTTCATTCGTTTCAGGCAGCGGCCCATGCGATCCATCGCGACCTCGATGCGATCCAGAGCCGTGGCAAAGCAGCAACGCAGAAAGCCTTCGCCCGAGGGCCCAAACGCCGTTCCCGGCACGCACGCCACTTTTTCCTCCTGCAGCAGGCGCATCGCGAACGTCCGTGAATCCAGTCCGCTGGGGGCCACACTGGGAAAGGCGTAAAACGCGCCGCGCGGCAGGTGGCAGGGCAGCCCCATCGCGCGGAGTGCGGACACCATGAGATTGCGACGCTGCCGGTATTGCTCGCGCATCTGGGCCACGGCATCGCCGCCGTGGCGGATGGCCTCAAGCGCCGCCTCCTGGCTGATGAGACTCGCGCAAAGCATGCTGTACTGATGGATGCGGTTGAGCGCGCGGATCATCTCCTCAGGGCCGCACGCGTAGCCCAGCCGGAATCCTGTCATGGCATAGGCCTTGGAGAAGCCGTGGAGGAAGAGGGTGCGCTCCCTCATGCCCGGCAGCGACGCGATGCTCACGTGCTCGCCCTCGAAGGTCAGCTCCGCGTAAATCTCATCGGTGATGACGGCCAGATTGTGCCGCCGCACCACGGCGGCCAGGGCCTCCAGCTCCGCGCGTGTCATCGTGCCGCCGGTGGGGTTGGTGGGAAAATTGAGCACCACGACCTTGCTGCGGGGCGTGATGACGGCCTCCAGTGCCTGCGCGGTCACGCCAAACCCGCTCTGCTCGGTGCAGCTCACGCGCACCGGCACGCCGTGCGCCAGCGTGATGGAGGGCGAGTAGCTCACGTAGCAGGGCTCGTGGTAGATGACCTCGTCGCCGGGGTTGATCAGCGCGCGGAGAGCCAGGTCGAGCGCCTCGCTCACCCCCACGGTGACGAGGATTTCGCCACCGGGGTCGTACGATACGCCAAAGTGTTCCTGCACATATCCCGAAATCGCCTCGCGCAATGAGAGCAATCCCAGGTTGGAAGTGTAGCTGGTGCGGCCCCGTTCCAAGACGAAGATGGCCGCCTCGCGCACGCGCCACGGCGCGGCAAAATCCGGCTCACCCACGCCCAAGGAGATGACCTCTTTCTGCGCCGCCACGAGGTCGAAAAACTCGCGGATGCCCGAGGGCGGGAGGTCCCGGACATGGTCGGCAATCCAGGAATGGTTGGAGGCCGTCATGGGCGGCAAACGCTAGTGGAAAACCCTGCCGCCGCCAAGTCCCCTGCGAGGGACTTCACGCGGCGGCCTTGCCCTGCTTGCGCGTGGCTTCGGGTTTGGTGTGCCCCAGCACGTCCCCGCGGGTGATTCTCACGCGCGAGCCGTCCGCATTGCCGGGCACCTCGTACATGAGGTCGAGCATCAGCTTCTCCAGGAGCCCGCGCAGGGCGCGCGCCCCCGTGCCTTTCTTGATGGCCTGCGCCGCCAGCTCGCGCAGCGCCTCCTCGGTGAACTCCAGATCCACGCCCTCAAGCCACATCAGCTTCTGGTACTGTTTGGAAAAGGCGTTTTTCGTCTGCGTGAGCACCTGCACCAGCTGCGCCTCCGTGAGTTCCTCGAGCACGGTGGTCATGGGCAGGCGGCCGATGAATTCGGGGATGAATCCAAACCCCAGCAGATCCTCCGGCTCCACGCGCGAGAGCATCTCGCGCTTCTCGGGAAGGCCCTCGCGGTGCGCCCGCTCTACGGCGGAGAAGCCCAGCACATGGCTGCCCACACGCCTCTGGATGATTTTTTCAAGTCCCACGAACGCCCCGCCGCAGATGAAAAGAATCTTGTGCGTGTCCACGCGAATGTACTCCTGCTGCGGATGCTTGCGGCCTCCCTGCGGGGGCACATTGCACAGGGTGCCCTCGAGAATCTTCAGCAGGGCCTGTTGCACACCTTCGCCGGACACGTCGCGGGTGATGGAGACGTTCTCGGTCTTGCGCGCAATCTTGTCGATCTCGTCGATGTACACGAGGCCCATCTCGGCACGGTGCACGTCGTAGTCGGCGTTCTGCAGCAGGCGCAGCGCGAGGGCAAGATTCGTCACGTGGGGCTTTCAGAGGTGAGCGTCGAACAGATTCAGCGCGCGCAGCGTTTTTTTCCGGTCGTGTCGGTGCAGAACAAATACAACCTGGTCGACCGCGAATGGGAATCGGTGGTC